>JBLMXA010000127.1:0-3282 GCA_050257515.1 Acidobacteriota bacterium
CCAAGGTGCTCGTGCGCGAGCTCGCGAACGGCGAATTTCCCGGCAAGATCACGCGCATGGCGCGCGCGCTCGATCCCGATCTGCACGTCATGCAGACCGAGGTCGACGTGCCCAACCCCGACGGCACGCTGCTCCCCGGCATGTACGTGCTGGCCGAGCTGACGCTGCCCGTCCCGCACCGCGTGCTCGAGATCCCGGCGACCGCGCTCTACAACGACTCGCTGGGGCTACGGGTCGCGACGGTCGACCCGCACAACCGCATCCACTTCGTCAAGATCTCGATCGAGCGCGACACCGGCGCGAGCCTGTGGATCGCGACCGGCCTCACCGGCGACGAGCATGTGCTGAAGATCTCGGTGCCCACGCTCGCCGAGGGCGACCTCGTCGAGGTCAACGCGGCGGCCGCAGCCGGCAGCGGCGCGGCGAAGTAGCGCCATTCCTGCGGGAATAGGCTTGCGGGTCACGCGGCCTTCAACAAAGATGCGGGCCGGATCCAAATGAGGAGGTCGCGGTGATCCAGCTCAACATTCATGTCGATGGTCGATTGGTGAAGGTTCTCGGCAGGCGGAACGTCCTGCGTACGCTCGGCGTGCTCGCCGTGTTCGTGCCCTTGATCTTGTGGGCCGCACCGGTCACGACACCGAACACGTTCACCGCGGGGAGCGTGGTCTCGTCGTCGCAGATGAACGACAACTTCACGGCGCTGACGAACGGCATCAACGCGATCGACACGCGGGTCACCGCGCTCGAGGCCAAGATGTCGCCGCCGACGGCGGCCGGGGTGTTCGCGTACGTCGGCAACTCGGCGGCCAACGGCGCGATCACGAAGACGTTCAACTCGAAGGGCGGGACGAACTCGTACGCCGGGACGAACGGCGCCTATACCGTGACGCTCGGTGGGATCGATTGCGGCGCCACGACCGGGACCGGGATCGCGATCGCGCAGGCCGCCGGCGCGTCGGGCATCAGCTGCCGCATCAACGGCGACTGGGGCAACGTCGGCGCCGACTGCCGGGTGTTCGTTGGCTGTTTCGACACGGCGGGCAACCTGATCGCCACTCCCTTCAGCCTCATCTACGCGAAGTGACGGGCGCATGAAGATCAAGATCGGAACGCGCACCGTCGCGTCGCTGCTGGTCGCGGTCGTCGCCGCCCTGACGCTGGCGACGTGCGGCAAGGTCAAGGCGCCGAACGGAGGCATGGATGCGCCGCCCGGCAGCGATGCGCCCTCGGGCTCCGGCGCGTGCACGTGGGACCAGGGCACCTGGGACAGCTGTACGTTCGCGCCGTAGCCAAGTAGACGCGAGCGTTGCGTCGCGGCGCGACCCGCGCGCGATCGACGCGCACGTACCAGTCTACTGGCCGTGCACGCGACGGGGCGTGCCCCGACGACGTCGCACCACGAGCAGCAGCGGCGCGAGGCCGAGCGACAGGGCACCGTCGCCGCCCGCGGAGCAGCCGACCTCCTGCGGCTGCGAGGCTCGAGCGGAGCCGTCGTCCGCGCCGGGCACGGTGACGGCGATCTCGACCGTCGTGTCGTTCGTACCGTCGCTCGCGGTCACCTCGACCACGTGCTCGCCGGGCGCGAGGTCCGGGGAGCTCGCGAACGTCCACGGAGGGGCCGTGAGCGTGCCGGCATCCGCACCGTCGATGCGCAGCGCGACACGTCTGACGAGCTGGTCGTCGCTCGCGGCCGCCGTGACGACGAAGCTGGGCGCCACCGTCGCGCCGTCTGCCGGCGCCGTGATCGCGACCTGGGGCGGCTCGATGTCGCCGGTGCCGGCCACGCCGAGCCGCGCGAGCAGCACCGCGTAGGAATTCTGCTGGGCCCCGCACGACGGATAGCCCTGCACGCCGCAGGGGCGAGGCGTCGTCTCGCCGCAGCTCGCGAGCGCGTTCTGGAACGAGCGCTCGCCGGCGTACGAGAGGTACGTCATCGGATCGGCCGCGAGCAGCTCGTGATCGAGGCCGTAGGAGTGACCGAGCTCCTGTGCGGTCACCTCGCAGATCGTCCGCGCGTCCTGCGGCATCACGTCGGTGAACGCGAACACGATCGAGTTCTCGACGACGTCGCAGGTCGTCGACATCGGCGACACGCCGTAGACGCCGGGAGGCATCCCGAGCAGCGCTCCCGAGCCACCGAAGATCGCTTCGAGATGCGGCAGAGCTCCCGGATCGACGTCGGTGATCTGCACGTCGAACGGAGCGAACGTGCGCTGCAAGCAGCTGACGGTGTCCGACCACAGCGCGGGGCTCGCGCTCCACGGTGCGATCGCGATAGGCGCCGCGACCAGGGACGAGTGATTCGTCCGCGAGTCGGTCACGCCGGGTAGCACCGTGCCGCCGTTGCGGTTCAAGTACACCGTGCGGCTCTGGGCGCGCTGCGCGAACGCGGCGGCCGGAGCCAGCATGGCGAGGACCAGGACGAGGCGACGCATGTACCTGGTTTCGGCCGCGCGGCGCAGCGTTGTAGGTAGGTCCTCGTCCTACGGCGTCTTGTCGACGAGCGAGCTCGCGACCGACACGCCGAGGTCTGCCAGCTCGCGGCGCGCCGGCACCCAGGCCGTCGCCTCCGGGGCGTCGACCGTCACCGTGACGTAGTCTCCGCGCCGCTCGGCGAGGTTGCTGGCCGTGACGACGCGAGCAGGATCGACGCCGAACCTGACGAGCCAGTAGCGGACGCGATCGGCGTGCCGCAGGCCGCGCTCGACGGCCGTGTCGTCCTCCGCCGTCCACCCGTTGGCCTGCACGACGAGGGTCGGCCTCGGCGACGCTCGCCAGCGCTCCGCGAGCTCGCGCAGGCGCACACGATCTTCGGTGTGGATGTAGAGACCATGGTTGTCGAAGCGCGCGATCGCGGCGACCGTGTGTGGGCGCGTGCGCCCGTGCGGATCGTCTGCGAACGCGCGCGCCGGCAGCACCGCCGCGAAGGCGACGAGCGCGATGACGCCTCGCATGGTCAGCGCTCCTGGCCCGTGCCGAGCGCCTCGCTCGCGGAGAAGCGCGCCAGCCGTTGTGTCCTCCCGGTGTGCAGCCCGTAGGTCAGCGAGTCGGCGGCCGTCAGCGTGCCGTCGTCGACGTACGCCTCGGGGTCCATTGGCTCGTCGACGGCCGGCGGCGCATCGTCGTTCGCTTGCGGTTGCGCGTCGCTCGCGAGCGCACCCTTCTTGAACCAAAGTGTTTCTCTGAAACGCATGACCATCGGTTCGGCCGCCGCTCGAGGCTGTTTACGTGCGCGACTTGCCCACACGCTGGGGACGAGCGCCGAAACGGCATGCGGCC
>JBLMXA010000128.1:0-5231 GCA_050257515.1 Acidobacteriota bacterium
CGCCTGCGCGATGTCGTCGACGAGCCGCTGCAGCGCCTCGCGCTCGGGCGCGAACCAGAACCCGTTGTAGACGAGGCCCGCGTAGCGCGGCATCAGGTCCTGGCGCAGGCGCAGCAGCGGCTCGTCGACGACATCGCGCAGGCGATCACCGGCACCGCGCGGCTGCGCCTGTACAAGGGCTCGATCACGGTCGCCGGCCGCAAATCGCCGCGCAGCATGTACCGCACCGACATCGTGACGTTCGAGGAGGACAGCGTGTACGACCAGCGCGACGCGCAGGGCTTCATCAAGCTCAACGCGCTGCGCCTGCGGATCGCGTCGG
Source organism: Acidobacteriota bacterium (assembly GCA_050257515.1). GTDB lineage: Bacteria > Myxococcota_A > Polyangia > Haliangiales > Haliangiaceae > JABFXX01. Next base: position 323 of record JBLMXA010000128.1, read on the forward strand.
AGCTGGACCGGAAGTGACGCAGACGCGCGTGACGAACGCGATGTCGTTGCGCGCTCCGATCCGCGCGGCGCAGCTGCGCGTCGTCGACGGTCCCGATCGCGGCGTCGAGATCGACCTGCCCGCGATCGGCGTCGTGCTCGGCACCGACGCCGCGTGCGACGTCGTGCTGACCGATCCGTTCGTGTCGCGCCGCCACTGCTCGGTCGCGCCGCACGCGCAGGGGTTCGCGGTCGCCGACCTCGGCTCGCGCAACGGCACGGTGATCGATGGCGTCGCGGTCGGCAAGGTGGTCGCGCCGCCGGGCGCGTGCCTGCGCATCGGCAAGACGCTCGTCCAGCTCGTGCCGGCCGACGAGGTCGTCGACATTCCTCCCGCCAAGGCGGATCACTTCGGCGCGCTGTACGGCGGCTCGATCGCGATGCGCCAGGTGTTCGCGATCCTCGAGCGCGCCGCGCGATCGACCGCGCCGATCCTGTTCCTCGGCGAGAGCGGCACCGGCAAGGAGCTGATGGCGCGCGGCGTCCACGACCACTCGCCGCGACGAGATGGGCCGTTCGTCACGTTCGACTGCGGCGCGTCGACCGAGACCTTGATCGAGAGCGACCTGTTCGGTCACGTGCGCGGCGCGTTCACCGGCGCGGCCACCGAGCGCGTCGGCGCGTTCGCCGCGGCGCACGGCGGCACGCTGTTCCTCGACGAGATCGGCGATCTGCCGGTCGGTCTGCAGCCGAAGCTCTTGCGCATGCTCGAGGCGGGCGAGGTGGTGCCGCTCGGCGGCCGCAAGCCCGAGAAGTACGACGTGCGCGTCGTCGCGGCCACGCACCGCGACGTGTTCGGCGAGGTCGCGCGCGGCGGCTTCCGCGGCGACCTCTACTACCGGCTCGCGGTCGTCGAGGTCCACGTGCCGCCGCTGCGCCAGCGCAAGGAGGACGTCGCGCACCTCGTCAAGATGTTCCTCGACAAGGCCGGCGCGGCCGAGCTCGGCAAGCAGGTCGGCGGCGCCGCGCTCGAGCGGCTCGAGCGCTACCACTGGCCGGGCAACGTGCGCGAGCTGCGCAACGTGATCACGCGCGCGGTCGCGCTCGCGGGGCCCGACGACGACTTCCAGTCGCTGCCGTTCGTGCTGCGGCCGACCATCGCGGCGCCGGACGACGCACCGAGCTTCCGCGCCGACCGGCCGTTCCACGACGCCAAGGACGAGCTCGTCGCGCGGTTCGAGCGCGAGTACCTGGCCGATCTCGTGCAGCGCGCCGGCGGCAACCTGTCGCAGGCGGCCCGCATCGCCGGACTCGAGCGCAAGTTCCTCTACAAGCTGCTCGAGCGCGCCGGGTTGCGCGGAAAGACCGAAGGGGAAGACGCCGCGGAGTGATACTCTGGGATCGTGGGCGTGCGCGCGCTGTGGTTGCTCGTCGCTGCGTGCGGGACCGATCCTGGTATCACCGGCGCGCGCAGCTGCTGGAGCGCCTGGCAGACCGGCACGATCCGGTTCGCGCCGCCGGCGCTGCTCGACGCGGTGAGCTCGCCGTCCTACGACCGCGATCCGTCGCTGACCGCCGACGAGCTCGTGATGTACGTCAGCTCGACGCGCTCGCCGAGCACGAGCGACGATCTGTGGGTCGCGACGCGCGCGACGCGCGACGACGCGTGGAGCGCACCCGAGCTCGACACCGCCCTCAGCTCGCCCGCGTCCGAGACCAAGATCTCGTTCACCGCGGACGGGCTCTACGCCGTGCTCGGCTCGAGCCGGGATGGCGGCACGGGCGCGCTCGACGTGTGGGAGACCACGCGTGCCTCGACCACCGACGCGTGGGCGACGCCGGTGCAGACGTCGATGGCTGCGGTGAACACCGTCTACGACGACCACGATCCCGAGATCTCCGCCGACGGGCTGCACCTCTACCTCGCGCCAAGCGCCCCGGGCCTGCAGCACCTCGTCGTCGCGGCACGCGGCGCGCTCGACGAGCCGTTCGCCGCACCCGCGCCGCTGCTCGAGCTCGACAGCGGCAGCGGCGACAGCGATCCGACGGTGTCACCCGACGAGACCGTGATCGTGTTCTCGTCGCAGCGCGGCGGCGCCGGCTACGGCGGTGGCAACCTGTGGTACGCGGCGCGCGCCGCGCCCGGCGAGCCGTTCGGCGCGCCCCAGCCGGTGCCCGACGTCAACGGCGCGCGCGACGAGGGCGACGGACACCTCACCAGCGATGGCTGCACGCTCTACTTCGCGAGCGATGCCGGCACGAGCTGGGATATCTACACGGCCGCCGCGCGCTGACGCGCGAACAGCCCGAGCACGAGCGCGACCGAGCTCGCGCCGAACGCGGCCCACGCGCCCCAGCCAAGCACGGCCGCCGCGGCCGAGAAGATCACCCACAGCACCGAGCCGTAGACCGCGAGGCCCGACCCGAGCGCGAGCTTCTTGCCGCGCGCGGTCGCGTCCGCGCCGCTCGCGATCGCGGCGATGCCGGCGATCGGGATCAGCCACAGCACGCGGTACGAGAAGAAGTCCCCGAACACGTCCCCCGCCGCCCACAGCGCGCGGAACATCGAGTCGTGCGTCCACGGCGCGAAGAAGCCGGCGAGCACCGCGAGGCCGCCGGCGACGCGCCAGGCGCGGTTCTTCTCGGCGATGCCGCCGAGGATCACGCCGGCGCCGCCGAACACGAGCCAGCCGTCGAGGCCGGAGTGCAGGATGCCCTTGGCGAACTGGAACATGACGTCGCCCGACACGACGACGCCGGCGGCGATCGCGGCGAGCCGCGTGTACTGGCTCCGCGTCGATGCGGCCGCGGCGAGCAGCGCGCCCGCGACGGGCACGAGGAACAGCCAGTGGTTGCCGTGCCACGCCAGGCGCAGGCCGCTCGCGCTCTCGCCGAACACGTCGACCCACGCGAACACCATCGACACGACCATCACCACGCCCATCGTTCCGAGAGCTCCGAACGCCCATGCCGGCAAGGACTTTTTCATGACGCGGAGGCTATCAGAGGAATCCTCAGGTGCCAGCGAAATCAGTCGAGCGGGTCGGCGATCTCCTCGACCTCCTCGTCCTCGATACTCCCGCGCGAGATGTCGAGGACGTAGCGGACGAGGTGAGGCAGATAGTCGGCGAGCGCGGGACAGCGGACCGTGGTGCCGGCGAGCGCCTGGGCCGTGTTGGTCGAGTCGTAGTGGACCGCGTGGTCGAGCATGTCCATGAACGCGAGCGGGCCGCGGCCCAGCCGCGCGAGCCCGGGCGTGCGCAGCACGGCGCGCGCGAGCGGCCGCGGGATGTGGCCGCGCGGCTTCTCGGTGTTCGCGGCGTCGGCGACCGCCTCGAACACGGCGCGCGCGGTCAGCGGGTTGGGATCGACGAGGTGGAACGTCTTGCCCGCCGAGCCCTGCGCGCGCGCGACGTGCCACGCGGCCTGCACGACGTAGTCGATCGGCACGAGGTGCAGCGGCGCGTCGCCGCGGCCGAGGATCGGCAGCCGCAGGCCCGACGCGTTCGTCGCGATCAGCACCATCAGGTAGTACGGGCCGTCGAGCTTGTCGATCTCGCCGGTCCGGCTGTCGCCGACGATGATCGACGGCCGCAGCACGGTCACCGGTAGCTGACGCATCGCCGCGCGCGCGATCCGCTCGGCCTCGTACTTGGTGCGCTCGTACGCGTTGTGGAACTTCTGGCCGGCCTCGAGGTCCTCCTCGTAGACCGTGCCCCGGCGGTCGCCCGACACCACCGCGGTCGACCAGTGGACGACGCGCTCGAGCTGGCTCGCGTCCTTCGCGAGATCGAGCACGGTGCGCGTGCCGCCGATGTTGACGCGGCGGGCGGTGTCTTCGTCGACGCCCATGAAGTAGATGCCCGCGAGGTGGTGGATCCAGGTCAGCTCCTTCGACAGCGCGCGATACTCGGTCGACGACAGCCCGAGGTCCATGTCGCAGACGTCGCCGACGAGCACCTCGGCGCGGTCGCCGGCGCCGAGCGTCTCGAGCAGGTTCTCGGCGTCGATCGCGAACTTGTCGCGCGCGAGCACGTAGAGCCGCGTGTCGGGCTCGGCGGTGACGAGCTGGCGGATCATGCGGCGCGCGGTGAACGCGGGGAACCCGGTGACGAGCGCGACCTCGCGCGGCGCGACCGACGGCGCGGTGCCGTGGCGAGCTTCGCGCGGACCGGGCGCCCGGATCGGCCCGTACTTGGCCTCGATCGCCGCGATCGTGCGATCGACCTGGTTCTTCAGCGCCGCGCGGTCGCCGCTGTTCTCGATCACCCAGGTCGCGACCGCGATCTTGTCGGCGAGCGGCAGCTGCGCGGCGATCCGGGCACGCGCGTCGTCGAGCGAGCCGTGGTCGCGCGCGATCAGCCGCTGCTCCTGGACCTCGGGCGGCGCGGCGACGACGATCATGCCGGCGAGCCCGGCGTACGCGCGGTTCTCGACGAGCAGCGCCGCCTCGTAGAACACGACGTTCGCGCCGGCGTCGGCCCACGCGCCGATCGCGCGCTGGCTCGCGGCGGCGATCCGCGGGTGCGTGATGCGGTTGAGATCGGCGCGCGCCTCGGGGTCGGAGAACGCGATCTGGGCGAGCTGCTTGCGATCGAGCTCGCCGTCGGCGGTGAGGATCGCGGGACCGAACCGCGCGACCAGCTCGGCGAGTGCGGGCTGCCCGGGCGCGACGACGTCGCGCGCGAGCTGATCGGCATCGACGACCGCCGCCCCGGCGTCCTTCAGCATCGCCGCCACCGTGCTCTTGCCCGAGGCGATGCCGCCGGTCAGGCCGATCACGTGCACCGTCACGCGCAACGCTTACCACGAGCGCGGTAGGCTGCGCAGAAGAGTGGCCGCCAAGACGCAGTGCACGCCAAGACAGACGCCAAGGCGATCTTCGAAGAAGATCCTCTTGGCGTCTGTCTTGGCGTGCATGGCGTCTTGGC
>JBLMXA010000129.1:0-3399 GCA_050257515.1 Acidobacteriota bacterium
CCAGCGCGTCGTCGAGCAGGAGAAGTTCGTCGAGGTCGCGAAGGTGAAGGAGGCGCTGATCGCCCAGGCGGAAGGCCTCGCCGACTCGACGGACTGGGCCGCGACCGCCGACAAGCTCAAGCTGCTGCAGGCCGAGTGGAAGCAGAGCGGCTACCTGCCGCGCAAGCAGGGCGACGAGCTGTGGAAGCGGTTCCGCGCCGCGTGCGACAAGTTCTTCGAGCGCAGGAAGCCGCTGCTCGACGAGCGGCGCGCCGAGGAGGCGCAGAACCTCGCCGCGAAGCAGGCGCTGATCGCGCGCGCGGCCGCGATCGCCGACGCCGCACCCGGCGACGGCGGCTGGGGCAAGGCGATCCGCGACATCCAGGAGCTGCAGAAGCAGTGGAAGGAGATCGGGTTCGTGCCGCGGCGCGACGCCGACGCCGTGTTCAAGGCGTTCCGCAAGGCGTGCGACGCGCTGTTCGAGAAGCGCGATGCCGCGCGCGACAGCGAGGCCAACGCGCACCGCGCGGAGCGCGACGCGGCGAAGGGCCAGATCGAGGCCGTGATGATGGGCGGCGACGACGTCGTCGCGCGCGCGCTCGCGGCCCGCGACAAGGCGCGCGAGCTCGGCGGCCTCGGCCGCGAGATCGAGGACATGATGCGCCACGTGATCGCGTCGCATCCCGACGAGCTGAAGGGCACCGAGCTCGATCCCGCCGTGCTGCGTTCGCGCCGCCAGAAGATCATCGACAAGGTGCTCGAGCTGTTGCCGAAGCAGCCCACGCACGTCTCCGCCGGGGCCGCGCCCGGCGACATCGCCGCGCAGCTCAAGCAGGCGATGCGCGCGAACGCGTTCGGCGAGCTGCGGTTCTCCGGCCGCGATCCGGTCGAGGTCGTCGCCGAGCTGCGCGCGCAGTGGCACGAGTACGGCCCGATCATCGACGACGAGGACCGCGCGCAGGACGACGAGTTCCGCGACGCGTGCACGAACGTGCTCGAGGCCGCGGGCGCCGAGGCGAAGTTCGACGCCGACAGCGAGGGTGGCACCCACGACGAGCGCGGCGCTCGCCCGCGCCGCCCGCGCCGCCAGCGCGCCGCCGGCGAGATCGCCGTCCCGCCGACCGAGCCCGTCGCGGCACCGCCCGCGCCGGCGGTCCCGCAGTCGGCGCACGACGCGATCACCGCGCCCGCGCAGGTTCCGTTCGAACCGCTGCCGCCGCCGCCCGTACCCGCCGGGCAGCCCGCCGGCGAGCCGGCACGCGCGAAGCCAGTGAGCGAGCTGCCGCCTCTCGACGAGCTCGACACCGGCTGGGACATACCCGACGGCGATCCCACCGCGCGGCCCGAAGAGCCCGCGCCGCCGTCGTCTTCCGAGATGGCCGGCGACAGCGCCACCGGCGGCGACGGCATCGACGAGCCGGGCTGGGATTAGCTCACTCGCCGGGCAGCTTGTCGCTGCCGGCGTCCCACGTCAGCGCCGCCGACTTCTGCGGGTGGCTGTACGGCACGGGGCCGAGCGCGCCGTTGACGACCTTCGCGCCGTAGTCGATCTCGAACGCGTCGAACGCGATCGAGGCCGAGTGGATCGCGTGGATGTGCTCGTACGTCGACCAGTCACACCAGAAGTACGTCGTGTTGTTGGCCGTCGTCGTGTACGCCCGGTCGCAGTGCGAGACGGCCCCGGCGTCGATGCCCGTGAACGTGCGCTGGGCCAGCGAGCTCTCGTAGAACGGCCCCGACAACGCCGCGCCGGCGCTGTCGCGCGGCGCGAGGTCGGTCACGCTGCCGACCGAGGTCACGATCCGGTACGCGTGCGGCGCGTCACCGGCAGCTCGCGCGGGAATCGAGCAAGTCGCCGTCAGGCCGGTGCCGATCGTGCACTCCGTCGCGGCCTTGCCCGTCGCCTCGTCGATGACGAACAGCTTCCACGATCCCGACGCCAGGCTGCCCGAGTACGCCGTGTCCGCCTTCGAGATCTTGGTGAGCGTCGAGCAGCGCTTGTCCGTCGTATCGCGGCCGGTCAGGCTGTTGCCGCACGAGAACCCGGTGCCCGAGCTCGTCTTGACGTCCCAGTCCGAGCTGACCAGCGAGTACGCGCCGCTCGGCGCCGGGATCGAGAGCGACACCGTCATCGGCTCGGCCGCGTGCTGCAGAAACCGCTGCGAGAACACGTACGGGCCGCCGTCGGCGTTGACGACGGTCGAGATCGCCGAGTCCGCGGCGAGCGTCATGCCGAACAGCGTCGACTCGCCGGCGGTGGTCGGCTCGGCGCCGGGCTGCTGGATCTCGAGCGGCGGCGCGATGCGGAAGTAGTCGATGCAGTACGTCTGCACGTTCGTCATGCCGAACCCGTCCTTGGCCTGGACGTCGAGGTACAGCATGCCGTCGTACGTGCCGAGGTCGGCGATCGGGTGCTGGCCGTCGCGGTGCAGCGCGATCGTGTAGCTGCCATCGGGCTCGGGCGACACCGGCGTCCAGTCGAGCACGGTCTTGGTTGCCGACTCGCGCACGCGGTACGAGGTCCCGGTGTCGTCGATACCGACGGGCGAGGCGAGCGAGATGTGCCACGCGAGCGGGTTCGGCGACGTCTCGCTGGCGTACCTCGGCGTGACGTCGGTCAGGTACGTGTACTTGTAGACGGCCGGGCACGCGCTGCTGCCGAGCTCGATCGTCGCGCCGGCGTGCGTGTGCACCGCCTCGCCGCTCGCGAACGAGATCGTGTCGCCGCGCTCGTCGTGGAACGGCGAGTTGCTGGTGACGACCGGCATGCCGTCGTCGAGCGACATCAGCTGGTCGTGCTCGACCGGGTTCGCGCCGGGCGCCGTCAGCTTCAGCTTCACGGTGACTCCCGTGGTCGGGATCGTGCTCGCCGGCAGCTGTAGCGACCACGTGCCGTTCGCGATCGTCGCGGTCGCGAGCGCGACGTCGCCGGTGAACGCCTTCAGCGTGCCGCCGGCGGCGTCGATCGTGCCGGTGAGCTCGGGCCCGCTGTCCGCGCTCCACCACTGGTCGCCTTGCACGATGAAGCCGGTGTCGTCGAGCGTGAACGACCCGGCGCAGTTGACCGTGCATCCTGCCGAGCCCGAGCCCTTCCCCTTGCCGGGCGCGGACGTGGTTGCAGCACATGCCGCGAGCGACGCGGCGACCAGAAACTCGGCGACCTTACGCATGTTCGTTGCCTCCATGCGCCGGTTATCGGCAGGTCGTCTCGAAAGTTGCGTGGCTGGTCTAACCCCTTGTGCTCCCGGGCGTTATCGCTATCCTGCGCCCGCTTGCAGAGCCTTCTCACCTCAGACGACCTGTTCCTGTTCAACCAGGGAACGCACTACCGGCTTTACGAAAAGCTCGGGGCGCACGTCGTTCCGGGCGGCACCTACTTCGCGGTCTGGGCGCCGAACGCGCGCGCGGTCTCCGTCACCG
>JBLMXA010000130.1:0-6586 GCA_050257515.1 Acidobacteriota bacterium
GATGGATCGACGAGGTGGACGACGCCGCGATCCTGCAGCGCGCGCACGGTGGCGCCGAGCAGCGGCCGCGGCCCGATCACGCGCACGCGCGCCATCTCGATGATCATGGCGGCGCCTCGGCGAGCACGAGCTCGGCGAGCCTGCGCACGAGCTCGCGCGCGGTCGCCGCGAGCTCGTCGCCGTGCACGGCCTCGTAGCGTGCGAGCTTCGCTCGCGCGTCGTCGGCGATCGCGCGCAGCTCGGCCGTCGTCGCCGCGGTGATCTCGGCGGCGATCCGCGCGCGCTCGCGCTCGAGCTCGAGGTCGATCTGCGCCATCGCCTCGTCGGCGCGCTTGCGCGCCGCATCACGCGCCGCGTTTGCGGCGTCGCGCGCGGCCGCGAGCCGGCGATCGAAGCTCGCCTCGGCGTCGACGAGCGCAGCGAGATCCGACGTGGAGGGCACGGCCGCAGGGACTGCAGCGTACGTGCCACGCGGAGGTCCCTTACGTCGCGCGCCGAGTCACGCACCTGCTGCTGCTCGTTGCGAGCACGCACGCAGCTTCCGCGCGGTTTCCATGACCCGACCGCGGCGCATCCGGGCACGAAGGTTGCTCGACCCGGCTGCATGCGCAGCGACGGCGGCTCGTTTCGTCGTGAGCTCGAGGCCCGCGGGGTCTCGCGTCGCGACTTCATGGGGTTTTGTGCAGGCATGGCGGCAGTCCTCGGGCTGCCGCGCTCGTCGGCGGCGAAGATCGCCACCGCGCTGGAGACCAAGCCCAAGCCGACGATGGTGTGGCTGGAATTCCAGGACTGCGCGGGTAATACCGAGTCGTTCCTGCGCGCGTCGAAGCCGTCCGCGGCCGACGTGATCCTCGAGCTGCTGTCGGTCGACTACCACGAGACGATCATGGCGGCGGCCGGCAAGCATGCCGAGGCCGCGCTGAAGACGACGCTCGAGCAGCAGAAGGGGAAGTACATCGCCGTCATCGAGGGCGCGATCCCGTCCGGTGCAAACGGCGCGTACTGCACGATCGGCGGCAAGTCCGCGCTGCAGATCGCGCAGGAGGTCTGCAAGGACGCGCTCGCGGTCGTCACCGTCGGCACCTGCGCTTCGTTCGGAGGGCTGCCGGCGGCAGCGCCGAACCCGACCGGCGCGATGGGCGTCGGCGACGCGATCTCCGGGATCAAGCACCTCATCAACATGCCGGCGTGCCCGGTCAACGCCGAGAACCTCACGGCGCTGGTCACGTACTTCCTCACCTACGGCAAGTGGCCGGCGCTCGATCGCTACAAGCGTCCGCTGTTCGCGTACGGCAAGACGATCCACGACAACTGCGAGCGCCGCGCGCACTTCGACGCGGGCCAGTACGTCGAGGCATGGGGAGACGAGGGTCACCGCGACGGCTTCTGCCTCTACAAGATGGGCTGCAAGGGCCCCGAGACGTTCCACAACTGCCCGAACGTCGGCTGGAACGACAACACGAACTGGCCGATCGGCTGCGGTCACCCGTGCATCGGCTGTGCGGAGCCCGACTTCTGGGATCGCATGACGCCGTTCTACCAGCACCTCACGGGCGTGCCGGGCTTCGGGCTGGCGACCAGCATCGACAAGGTCGGCGCGTGGGCGACCGCCGGCGTCGGTGGTGCGTTCACCGTGCACTCGCTCGTCCAGCTCACCAAGCGCAAACGGGCCGAGAAGAAGGCGGCGAAGCTAGCTGCCGCGGAGCCGGCCAAGAAGGATGAGACGCCATGACCCGCATCGTCGTCGACCCGGTCACCCGTATCGAAGGCCACCTCCGCATCGAGGCTGCGGTCGCCGACGGCTGCGTCACCGACGCGTGGTCGTCCTCGACGATGTTCCGCGGCATCGAGCTGATCCTGCAAGGACGCGATCCGCGCGATGCGTGGGCGTTCACGCAGCGGATCTGCGGCGTGTGCACGACCGTGCACGCGATCGCGTCGATCCGCGCCGTCGAGAACGCGCTCGGCATGACGCCGCCGCCCAACGCGCGCGTGCTGCGCAACCTCATCATCGCGGCCCAGTGCATCCAGGACCACGTCGTCCACTTCTATCACCTGCACGCGCTCGACTGGGTCGACGTCGTGTCGGCGCTGCAGGCCGACGCCGGCGAGACGGCGTCGCTCGCGCAGTCGATCTCCGACTATCACGACTCCAGCCCGACCTACTTCAAGGCGGTGAAGGCGCGCCTGCAGGGCTTCGTCGAGCGCGGCCAGCTCGGCCCGTTCGCGAACGCGTACTGGGGCCACCCGGCGTACAAGCTGCCGCCGGCCGCGAACCTGATGGCGGTCGCGCACTACCTCGCCGCGCTCGACTGGCAGCGCGAGTTCATCAAGCTGCACGCGATCCTCGGCGGCAAGAATCCGCACCTGCAGAGCTTCCTCGTCGGCGGTATGGCCACGCCGATCGATCCGAGCTCGCAGAACGCGCTCAACGTCGACACGATCGCCGCGCTCAAGAAGCTGATCGCGGGCGCGAAGGCGTTCGTCCACGACGTCTACATCCCCGATCTGCTGGCGATCGCCGGCTTCTACAAGGACTGGGCCGGCTACGGCGCCGGCGTCGGCAACTACCTCGTCTACGGCGAGTACCCGATGACCGACGACAAGCACGCGCCGAAGTTCCTGCCGAGCGGCGTGATCCGTGGCAAGGACCTCGCGCACGTCGAGGCGTTCGATGCCGAGAAGATCACCGAGCAGGTGACGCACAGCTGGTACACGTATCGCGACGGCGACAAGGCCGCGCTGCACCCGTCGCGCGGCGAGACGTCGCCGAAGTACACCGGCCCCAAGCCGCCGTACGAGAACCTCGACACGAGCGCGAAGTACAGCTGGCTCAAGTCGCCGCGCTACGACGGCCTGCCGATGGAGGTCGGCCCGCTCGCGCGCATGCTCGTCGCGTACGCCTCCGGTCACGAGCAGGTGAAGGGGCTCGTCGACGCCGTGCTCGGCAAGCTCGGTGTCGGTCCCGCCGCGCTGTTCTCGACGCTCGGCCGCGTCGCCGCGCGCGGGATCGAGACCGCGGTGCTCGTCGACAAGATCGGCGACTGGGTCGACGAGCTCGCCGACAACATGGGACGCGGCGAGCTGCGCATCCACGACAACGACAAGTGGGACCCGTCGACGTGGCCCCACTGGGCGACCGGCGCGGGCTTCCACGAGGCGCCGCGCGGCGCGCTCGGCCACTGGGTCGGGATCGACAACGGCAAGATCGCCCGCTATCAGTGCATCGTGCCGAGCACGTGGAACGCCGGCCCGCGCGACGCTCACGAGGCGCCCGGCCCGTACGAGGCCGCGCTCGTCGGCACCCCGGTCGCCGATCCCGAGCAGCCGGTCGAGATCCTGCGCACCGTGCACTCGTTCGACCCGTGCATGGCGTGTGGAGTCCACGTCGTGGATCCGGCGGGGCGCGAGGTGACTCGCGTGAAGGTGCGGTGATGCAGGCGGCACACGAAGAGCTCGAGCCGGTCTACGTGTGGGACCTCGTCGTCCGCCTCACGCACTGGGCGATCGCGCTCTCGATCCTCATGCTCGCGGCGACCGGCATCTACATCGGCCATCCGTTCATCCGCGGCGAGTTCGTGATGGGATGGGCGAAGGTGCTGCACTTCTACTTCGCGATCCTGTTCACGCTCGGCGTGCTGTCGCGGATCGCGTGGATGTTCCTCGGCCCGCGGCGGTCGAGCTGGCGCAACTTCGTGCCGGTCGCGAAGCGGCGACGGCGCGATCTCGTCGAGACGCTCAAGTTCTACATGCTGCTGCGCGCCACGCCGCCACGCACGATCGGCCACAACCCGCTCGCCGGGCTCAGCTACCTCGGGGTGTTCGCGCTGTACTTCCTCATGGTCGCGACCGGGCTCGCGATGTACTCGGTGAGCACCGCGTCGTACATGCACGTGTGGAGCTTCTTCGTGCCGGTGTTCCACGGCCTGGGCTGGGCGCGCTGGATCCACCACGCCGGCATGTGGGTGATCCTGATGTTCTTCGTCGCGCACATGTTCTTCTCGTCGCTGACCTCGCGCAGCGAGAAGAACGGCACGATCGACTCGATCTTCTCGGGCTGGAAGTTCCTGCCCAAAGGCACGCCGCCCGATGACGAGTGACGACGCCCGCCTCGACGTGCTCGTGCTCGGCCTCGGCAACGTGCTGTGCGGCGACGACGGCGCCGGCGTGATCGTCGCGCACCGGCTGCGGCGAGAGTACGAGATGCCGCGGGGCGTGCGCGTCGTCGACGGCGGCACGCTCGGGCTCGACCTGCTCGCGCTGGTCGCCGCGTCGGATCGCGTGATCCTGATCGACGCCGTGCGCGGTGATGGACCTCCGGGCACGCTCGTGCGGCTCGCCGGCGAGGACGTGGCCCCGGCCGTGTACGAGCGGCTGTCGATGCACCAGATCGGCGTCGCCGACCTGCTCGCGGGCGCGGCGCTGTGCGAGAGCTACCCGCGCGAGGTCGTGATCGTCGGGGTCGTGCCCGAGACGACGTCGCTCGCGTACGGCTGCACGCCCGACGTCACCGACAGCCTGCGCGCGCTCGGCGAGCGCGTGCTCGACGAGCTGCGTCGCATGGGCTACGAGGCCGTGCCGCGCGCCGAGGCGGCGCCCGGCAACGACAACGCGCGGGCGCTGGGACTTTGATGCACGGCGTGCGCATCGAGATCCGCGGCACCGTGCAGGGCGTCGGGTTCCGCCCGTGGGTGTACCGGATCGCGCACGAGCTCGGCGTCGCCGGCCGCGTCCACAACCACGCGCGGGGCGTCACCGTCGAGGCGTTCGCCGCCGAGGCGAGGCTCGCCGATCTGGTCGCGCGGCTGCGCGAGCCGCCGCCGCCGGCGCGCGTGCGCGAGCTCACCGCGCATCCGATCCCCGCCGAGGACGGCCGCGACTTCGTGATCGTGCACAGCGCCGAGGGCGGCCCCCGCGCGTTGTCGATCCCGCCCGACCTCGCGACGTGCCCCGACTGCGAGCGCGAGATCAAGGATCCCGCGAACCGCCGCTTCGGCTACGCGTTCACGAACTGCACCGCGTGCGGGCCGCGGTTCACGATCGCGACCGGCGTGCCGTACGACCGCCCGGCGACGACGATGGCGCCCTTCGCGATGTGCCCGGCGTGCCAGCGCGAGTACGAGGATCCACGCGACCGCCGCTTCCACGCGCAGCCGAACGCGTGCCCGGTGTGCGGGCCCCAGCTCGCGCTGTGGTCGCGCACCGGCGAGCCGATCGACGAGGATCCGATCCGCGGGGCCGCGCGCCGGCTCGTCGCGGGCGAGATCCTCGCGATCAAGGGGCTCGGCGGCTTCCACCTCGCGTGCGATGCCACGCGCGAGGACGTGCTCGCGACCCTGCGCGCGCGCAAGCACCGCGACGAGAAGCCGTTCGCGGTGATGGTCGCCGACCTCGCGGCGGCGCGCGCGCTTGCCCGGATCTCGCCCGAGGAGGCGGCGCTGCTCGCGGCGCCCGAGCGGCCGATCGTGCTCGTGCCGCGGCACGCCGGCGCCGCGCTCGCGACCGGCGTCGCGCCGGCGACCGAGCTCGTCGGCCTGATGCTGCCGTACACGCCGCTGCACCACCTGCTGCTCGCCGCGGTGGGCCGGCCGCTCGTGATGACGTCGGCGAATCCGTCCGACGAGCCGATCTGCGCCGACAACGCCGAAGCGGTCGCCCGGCTCGGCGAGATCTGCGACGCGCTCGTCGTCCACGATCGCGCGATCGCGACTCGCTGCGACGACTCGGTCGCGCGCGTGATCGCCGGCAAGCCGACGCTGCTGCGCCGCTCGCGCGGCTACGTGCCGCGGCCGATCGCGCTCGCCCGCGCGGTCGCCGAGCCGGTGCTCGCGGTCGGCGCGCAGCTCAAGAACACGTTCTGCATCGCGACCGGCGACAGCGCGTACCTCGGCCCGCACGTCGGCGATCTCGAGACCGTCGCGTCGATCGACTTCTTCGAGAGCGCGATCGCGCGCATGCAGGACATCCTGCGCGTCGACCCGAAGCTCGTCGCGCACGACCTGCACCCCGGCTACCTGTCGACGCGCTACGCGCTCGAGCGCGCCGGCGTCCGCTGCATCGGCGTGCAGCACCACCACGCGCACGTCGCGAGCGCGATGGCCGAGCACGGCGTGACCGGCCCGGTGATCGGCGTCGCGTTCGATGGCACCGGCTGGGGCCCCGACGGCACCGCGTGGGGCGGCGAGATCCTGATCGCCGACTACGCGCGCTACGAACGGTTCGCGACGTTCCGCCCCGTTGCCCTGGCCGGAGGAGACCGCGCGATCCAGGAGCCGTGGCGGATCGCGCTCGCGCTCGTCGACGATGCGTTCGGCGATGGCGCGCCGGCCGATGATGTGATCGCCCGGCTCGCGGTGTTCGCGGACGTGCCCCGGTCCTCGCTCGCGGTCGCCCGCCGGATGATCCGCGCCGCGATCCACGCACCGCTCGCGCGCGGCATCGGCCGGCTGTTCGACGGGTTCGGCGCGCTCGTGCTGGTCCGTCCGCTCGCCACGTACGAGGGACAGGTCGCGGTGGCGTGGAACCTCGCGGCGACGGTTGGCTTGGAGGCTGCGGTCGGCCCGGCGGGGGCCGCCTCGGCGGCACC
>JBLMXA010000131.1:0-3104 GCA_050257515.1 Acidobacteriota bacterium
CGCGGCGATCGTCGCCTTCGCCGGGCGCGCCGGCTCGACCGGCGGCGCGAACGCGGCGACGTTCTCGATCGGCGGCAGCGAGCTCGCGAGCGACGACGGCGCAGCCGCCGCGGGCTGGTGCTTCGCGGCCTCGGGGAGCTTCGGCGGATCGGGGACCTTCGGCGGCTCGGGCACCCGCGCGACCGCCTCGACGGGCTTGGTCTCCGCCTTCGCGAGCGCGCTCGCGAGCGCGAGGCCCGCCGGCAGCGGCTTGGTGTCGCTCTTCTCCTTTTCGCGCGGCTTGTCCTTGCCGGCCGCGGGCTCCTCGGCCGGCGGCATCGACTTGAGGATGCTCGGCGGCAGCAGCGTCGGGCGCGGCGCCTTCTTCATGTCGGCGAGGAAGCCGACGAGCGGCGCGACCGAGTCCTCGTACCCGGCCTCGCTGAGGAACTCGTCGATCTCGACGCTCATCACCTTCGCGCTCTGGTAGCGATCGGCCGGGTTGCGCGCGAGCGCCTTCATGCACATCGCCGAGAGCTCGGCGGGGATGTTCGCGTTCATCTCGGCGGGCGGCTTGATCTCGCGCTCGTTGACGGCGAGCTTGACCGCGGCATCGCTCATCGCCTCGAACAGCCGCTGGTGCGTGAGCGCCTCCCACATCACGACGCCGAGCGAGAACACGTCGCTGCGGCGATCGCCGGCGGCGCCGTTGAGCTGCTCCGGCGACGAGTAGCCGAGCGCGCTGCCGCGCTGCGAGAGGTCGATCTTGACCGCGCCGGCCGCGTCGATCGCGATCGCGGCGGGGGTGATCGGGCCGACCGATTTGCCGGAGCCCGCCTTCTGCTGCGCCGCGTGCAACTGCTCGGCGATCTTGCCGACCACCCGGGCGGTGCTCAGCTCGTCCAGTCGCTTGCTCGATTTGCCGGCGTCGATGACCGAGCGCAAGGTCTCGCTGGTTCCCACCCCTCGACTGTAACCGAGCGGCGAGCCCCGTGCCGCTGTCCAAACCCTGCACAATCTTCGGGAAGTGTCCCTTTTCGTACGGTTGGCACTCCTCGAATACTGCGTTCCGGCCGAACCACGGCGTACGATGTGCGAGATGAGCGTTTCCCGAGGGATGGTGCTCTTCCTGGTGGCTGCCTGCGGCAGCAACAACACCGACAACTTGCCGCCGCCGGGGACCGGCACCACCGACGCCGGCGTGAGGATCGACGCCACGTCGGACGGCACGACGACGCCGAAGGACGGCACGCCGTCGGAGATCGACGCCGCGATCATCAACGGCCGCGTGTGCCTCGTGACAGCCGATCCGCGCCACATCGGCCTCGATCCGGCGAGCGACTGCGCGACGACCGGCGCGAACGGCCTCACGGTGCGGCTCGGCGACAAGGTGACGACGACCGCCGACGACGGCTCGTTCTCGATCGACGCGCCCGCGACGCTGGCCGGCGCGATCTGGAGCGTCACCGGCTCGTCGATCGTCAGCTCGTACAAGGTGTTCAGCGATTACCAGATCCCGGCGTTCACGACGGCGCTGTACAGCTCGATGCTGTCGGCGAACGGCGTGATCCCGCTGCCCGGTCAAGGCTCGGTGATCGCGCAGCTCGTGTCGAACGGCGCCGGCGCGACGGGCATGATCGGGCTGTCGACGCCGACCTCCGAGTACTCCGCGTTCTTCGACGGCTCGACGGCGACGACGTTCCAGCAGACCTCGAGCGGGTCGGCGGGCATCATGTGGCTGGCGGGCATCGACGTCGGCGAGGCGACCGTCACCGCGGGGCCGCCGACGTTTCCGAACCAGTTCGAGATCACGACGCCGACCCAGCCGATCGCCGACGGCTCGCTGACGTTCGTCACGATCACGTTCCCGTGAGCGTTGCGATTCGCAACGCTCGACGGCGCTGTGATCAATAACATGTTGATCCCGCGGCGATGGTTGGGGCACGAATCGTGCTCCCCATGGCAGCCGTGCGCATCCTCGCCGTCGTCGCCGTCGGGCTGCTCGCCGCGTGCGGCGGCGCGGCCGACGACGTTCACCCCGCCGACATGCCGCACCAGTCGAACGCGAACGTCGACTGGCGCGACCAGGTCATCTACCAGATCATGATCGACCGGTTCGCCGATGGCGATCCGAACAACGACATCAACATCGATCCGGGCGTGCCCGGTCACTTCCACGGCGGCGACTGGCAGGGCGTGATCGATCACCTCGATTACCTCCAGGCGCTCGGCGTCACCGCGCTGTGGATCTCGCCGGTCGTCAAGAACGTCGAGGAGGACGCCGGCTTCGACAGCTATCACGGCTACTGGACGCAGGACTTCCTGCGGCCCAACGCTCACTTCGGCGATCTCGTGAAGCTGCGCGAGCTCGTCGACGCCGCGCACAAGAAGGGCATGCTCGTGCTGCTCGACGTCGTGACGAACCACGTCGGCCAGCTGTTCTATTACGACATCAACGGCAACGGGCAGCCCGACGATTACATCTCGGGCGGCGGCTACTCGCACACGTGCCTGCAGATCTGCGCGCAGAACCCGTCGCAGTGCTCGGCCGACGAGCTGACGTACTGCACGCAGGGCAAGGGCTACCTCGAGCGCATCATCGAGTGGGATCCGGACTACGACGATCGCGGCGTGCAAGGCTGGACGTCGCTCGGCTTCTCCGGCCCCGCCGACATCCGCTTCACCGACTGGCCCGACAAGAACCGCACGCCGCCACCGCGCCCGCCGGCGTGGTTCGGCTGGCCCGACGACAAGCCGTGGTTCGACGATCCGAGCTGGTACCACCGGCGCGGCCGCGTCTACGTGTGGTGGCACGAGGCCGACTACACGACCGACTTCGTGCGCGAGCAGGAGACCAAGGGCGACTTCCCGGGCGGCCTCAAGGACCTCGACACCGACAACCCGGACGTCCAGCAGGCGCTCATCAAGTCGTTCCAGTACTGGATCGACGTCGCCGACTTCGACGGCTTCCGCATCGACACCGTCAAGCACATCGATCGACCCGAGGTCGATCGCAACGTGCGCGGCTTCTGGGGCGCCTTCACCGACGCGATGCGCGCCGAGGCGAAGAAGCTCGGCAAGCAGAACTTCTTCATCTTCGGCGAGGCGTTCGACGGCAAGGACGA
>JBLMXA010000132.1:0-3750 GCA_050257515.1 Acidobacteriota bacterium
GCCGCCGCAGCAGCCGCACCTCGACGTCGACGCCGTGGCGGCGCGCGCGCACGATCGGGCGCCCGCCGATCTCGACGTGCGACGCCGCTTCGCCGCCGAGCTCGCGCGCGAGCCTCGCCCACCCGCGCGCCCACCGCAGCGGCCGGCGCGCGAGCAACAGCGACGCGGACAGCACGTCGGCGATCCGATCGGCGCTCGGCTCGGCATCGGCGCGCTCGGCGCCGATCGAGCCGTCGCGGATGAAGTGGTGCCACGCGCCGTCGCGCACGAGCGTCGCGGTCGCGCGATCCTGCGGCGGCGCCTCCGACACGTAGCGCGACGCGAGCAGCGCGGCGCGCGCGTCGTGATCGAGCCACGCCGCGGCGAGCGCGATGTCGTTGGTCTCGACGAGGAAGCTGTCGTCGAAGCTCGACGGCCGCCGCGGGCCGACCCCTCGATCGGTCCACCTCACGTCGAGCTCGAACCCGTCGCAGGGCAGCGCCACCTCGACGCGCGCGCTCGGCTCCATCTGCACGCGCGCGGACAGCCCGTCGAGCTCGATCGCCAGCGCGAGCCCGTCGGCGGTCGTCCGCGCTCCCGGGAACCGGTGCTCGAGGATCGCGGCGAGAACCACGCTCCAGCATAGCGCGGGACGCGGTCAATCGTGCCGGTGCATCACCTGCGCGAGCGCGACGCCGAGGACCGCGAGCGGCACGAGATCGATCTGCGCCGCGACGATCACGTCCGCGCTGCCATCGGAATGGAAGTGGCCGTCGACGCGCAGGCCCAGCGGCGCCTCGAGGTGGTACTCGTTCGGCCGCCGCAGGCCGACGAACATGCCGCCCTCGATCCCGCGCGTCGACATCCCGAGCGACGGCGCGAGCGCGAAGCGACGGTCCATGTAGCGTACCCCCGTCATCCCGATCGCGGCCGATGCGCCGCGCGCGTCGTGCGCGAGCTCGACATACCCGCCGATGCCGGCGCCGCCGCGCGGCTGGTTCGACGCGACGATCACCTCGGGTCGCCAGCCGAACGTGAAGCCATCGCTGCCGCCGCCGAGCAGCAGCGGCAGCGACACCTGCGTGTACTGCGGATCCGCGGCGGCGGGAGCGACGAGCGATGCGACCGCGACGAGCGCGCAGGCGAGCCTCATGCGGCGAGCGTACGCGTGGCGCTCGTGCACGATCCGGCAAACGCCTGCAATGGTATGCCTCGCCCATGCCCAACCGCCTCGCGCTCGAGAGCTCGCCGTACCTGCGCCAGCATGCGGACAACCCGGTCGACTGGTGGCCGTGGGGCGAGGAGGCGTTCGGCGAGGCCAAGCGCGCGGGCAAGCCGGTGTTCGTGTCGATCGGCTACGCCGCGTGTCACTGGTGCCACGTGATGGCGCACGAGAGCTTCGAGGACGCCGCGACCGCGAAGCTGATGAACGAGCTGTTCGTCAACATCAAGGTCGATCGCGAGGAGCGCCCCGACGTCGACGCGATCTACATGAACGCGATCATGGTGATGGGCGAGGGCGGCGGCTGGCCGCTGTCGGCGTTCTGCCTGCCCGACGGCCGCCCGTACTACCTCGGCACGTACTTTCCGAAGGAGCCGCGGTTCGGGCGGCCGAGCTTCCAGAACCTGCTGCGCGCGATGGCCGACGCCTTCCACAAGCGCCGCGCCGAGGCCGAGGACAACGCGCTCGCGCTCGTCGACGGCCTCGCGCGCGTCGACGAGCACTACCGGCGCGGTGCGCGCGGCGCCGACCCCGGCAAGCTCGGCGCCGATCTGCTGATCGCCGCCGGCAAGCAGCTCGCCGAGCGGTGCGATCCGAAGCACGGCGGGCTCGGCGGCGCGCCGAAGTTCCCGTCGAGCTCGAGCCACGACGTGCTCGCGCGCGCGAGCCGGCTGCCGTTCGGCGACGCCGCGCGCGCCGCGTTCGAGCGGTGGGCCCACGGGATGGCCGAGGGCGGCATCTACGATCACGTCGGCGGCGGCTTCGCGCGCTACTCGGTCGACGCGAAGTGGCTCGTGCCGCACTTCGAGAAGATGCTGTACGACCAGGCGCAGCTGCTCGGCATCTACGCCGACGTCGTCGCGATGGGCGGCGCGTTCGCGACGCGCGCCGAGGAGGTGATCAGCGAGACCGTCGCGTTCCTCGAGCGCGAGCTGTCCGACGCCGCGGGCGGGTTGTGGAGCTCGCTCGATGCCGACAGCGAGGGCGAGGAGGGCAAGTTCTACGTGTGGACGCCGGCGCAGCTGCGCGAGGTGCTCGGCCCCGCCGACGCGCTCGTGTACGGCCACGCGTACGGCGTCACCGATCACGGCAACTTCGAGCACGGCACGACCGTGCTGTCGCGCGTGACGCGGCGGAGCTCGCCGGCCGAGGAGCAGCACCTCGGCGAGCTGCGCGGCAAGCTGTTCGCCGCGCGCGCAAAGCGCGTGCGCCCGGGCACCGACGACAAGGTGCTCGCGGCCTGGAACGGGCTCGCGATCACCGGCCTGTGCGCCGCGTGGCGCGCGACCGGCCACGCGCCCGCGCTCGCGATGGCGACGCGCGTCGCGACGTTCCTGCGCGACCACATGATCGACGGCGATCGCGTCGCGCGCGTGTTCCACCAGGGCACCACCAAGGACCTCGACGGCACGCTCGATGACTACGCGTTCTGCGCGCGCGCGCTGCTCGAGCTCGCCGAGGCGACCGGCGATCGCAGCTGGTGGGACCTCGGCGCGAAGCTCGTCTCGAGCATCCGCGCGCGGTTTGTCGAGGAGCACGACGGCGTGATCGTGTTCTTCATGGCTCCCGCGGGTGACAAGCTGCTGGTGCATCGCCCCGAGTCGCACCACGACGGCGCGATCCCGTCGGGCGCGGCGATCGCGACGCACGCGCTCGTGCGCCTCGGCCTCGTCGCCGGCGACGACGCGGCGCTCCAGCTCGCCGAGCGCTACCTCGCGCAGCGGCTCGCCGGCTCGACCGGCACCGAGGCGTTCGCGACGTCCGCGCTGCTCGGCGCGCTCGATCTCTACCTGCACGTCCAGGAGCTCGTCGTCACGGGCGGCGAGGGCCAAGGTGCGCTGCTCGCCGCCGCGCGCCGCACCTACGCGCCGACCCTGTGCGTCGCGGGCCCGTGGGCACAGGCGTCGATCACGGACGGCAAGACGCCCGACGGCGCGCACGCCCGCGCCTACGTGTGCCGCGGCCCGACCTGCGCGCCGCCGACGAGCGACGCCGGGGCGCTCGAGAAGCTGCTCGCGGGCGGTCAGGGCAAGTAGAGCACGCTGGACGCGGTGGTCAGCCACTCGCGGCTCTTGCCGTCGAGTCCGACGCGCACGACGTCGGACAGGCTCGGTCCGTAATCCGCGTTCGGCGCGGTCGCGATCACCGCCGTGTCATCCGCTTCGAAGCCGAGCACGCCGTCGACCGGCAGCGACACCGTAGCTGCCGTGGCGAGCGTCGCCACGTAAGGGTCCGGGCAAGCGATCACGGCGTACCTGCCGTCGTGCGAGACCAGCTCGGGCGTGCAGAAACCGTCGGTCGAGAGCAGGAGGGTCGACGCAGCGCCGTCGAACTCGTAGACGTCGGTCGTATACACCGGTGCGTCGGTCGCCGAGTGATCGGTGACGAGCCCGTAGATCACGTGACCCGACGGCGTGAAGATCGCAGGCAGCCCGGCGTACGGCGCGGTCCCCGTCACGACGTACGTGCGCGTGCCGTCGCCGAGCGACATCACGGCGAGGCCGGTCGGATCGTTGATCAGCACGTGATCGGCGTCGTAGCTCGGCGTG
>JBLMXA010000133.1:0-5973 GCA_050257515.1 Acidobacteriota bacterium
GCACAGGAGACGCTGGGCGCGGCGCTGACGAGGCCGCGCGAGATCATCACCGTCGACAGCATCATCAAGCAGGTCGCGAGCTACTACGGCCTCAAGCCCGCCGACATCAAGAGCGACCGCCGGCACAAGTCGCTCGCCAACCCGCGGGCGATCGCGATGTACCTGTCGCGCCACCATACCAAGGACTCGTACCCCGACCTCGCGCGCGCGTTCGGGGGCAAGCACCACACGACCGTCATCTCGGCCGTCCAGAAGATCGCGGACCGCCTCAAGGACGACGCCTCGCTGCGCAGCGAGATCCACGCGATCGAGTCCATGATCCTGAGGTGAACCCTGTGGACGACCCCAAGGACAAAAAGTGGAGGGATTTCCTCGTCGGTGTTGTCCACAGGTTTGCTTCATGGCATTCACCAGACACCGTCGATGTCACACCGGCATGCTCACCTCTCGAAAGGTGAACGTCGTCGGGCAGTTCCGGACCTGTCCACACAGTCCACAGCGCTTCTAATTCTTACTACCAAGAAGATCTTTAATCTCTGAATTGAAGAAGAGCAGGCCGAAGGCGCGAGGGTGACCATGGAGTTTCGAATCTCGAAAACGGAGTTTCTGCGAGGCCTGCGGCTCGCGCAGGGCATCGCTGACCGCAAGAGCACGATGCCGATGCTCGCGAACGTGCTGCTGCGTACGCAGGGCAAGGCTCAGATCCTCGTCGCGGCGACCGACCTCAACGTCTCGCTGACCGCCGAGCTGAAGAGCCAGAACGCGCACGAGGGCGGCATCACGCTCAACGCGAAGGACCTCTACGAGCTCGTCGCGAACGCTCCAGGCGACGATGTCACGCTCAAGAAGGCGGACAACCACTGGGCGGAGATCCGCTCGGGAAAGGCCACCTATCGCATCGTCGGCATGCCCGACCGCGACTTCCCGAAGGTGCCCGACCATCGCGAGGCGAGCTACTCGACGGTCGAGACCGCGGTGCTCCGCGAGATGATCGATCGCACGCTGTTCAGCGTGTGCAACGACGAGACGCGCTTCCACTTGAACGGCGTGTTCTTCGAGAGCGACGGCAGCAAGGTCCGGATGGTGTCGACCGACGGCCATCGCCTGAGCAAGGTCGAGCGCACGATCGCGAACGGTCCGAAGCTTTCGGCCGGCGTCATCATCCCGAAGAAGGGCCTGCTCGAGATGAAGAAGGTGCTCGAGGGCGGAGCGAGCTGCAAGCTCGCGATCAAGACGCCGCACCTGTTCCTCGTCCAGGAGGACATCGCGGTCGCCGTCAAGCTCATCGACGCGCAGTTCCCGCCGTACGAGCAGGTCATCCCGAAGGACCACAAGAAGGTCATCACGGTCGATCGCGTGCGGTTCATCGACGCGCTCCGGCGCGCGCAGCTGATGTCCTCGGAGACGCGCGGCGTGAAGGTCGCGGCGACGAAGGAAGGCATCACCATCACGAGCGACAACCCGGACCGCGGCGAGGTTCGCGAGGAGCTCGATGCCGAGTACAACGGCGAAGCGATCGCCATCGGGTTCAACCCGAAGTACGTCGTCGAGCTGCTGTCGCAGATGGCGAGCGACCAGGTCACGCTGTCGCTCGGCGGCGAGCTCGATCCCGGCCTCATCAAGCCCGTGACGGGCGATGATTATCTCGGCGTCGTCATGCCGATGAGGATCTAGCTGCGCATCAACGTCCTCACCGCCGAGGGCGTGCGCAACCTCGCGCCGCTGCAGCTGGTACCGGCGGAGCGCTTCAACGTCTTCGTCGGCGACAACGGTCAGGGCAAGACGAACCTGCTCGAAGCGATCTACGTCGTCGCCGCGCTCCGCTCGTTTCGCACGGCGCGGCTTGCCGACATCATCGCGTTCGGCGCCGAGCAGGCACGCATCGGCGCGCGCGTGGTCAAGAACGAGCTCGAGCGCGTGTACGAGGTGGAGGTCGCACCGGGCGCGCGCAAGGTGCGGCTCGATGGCAAGCCGGCGCGGCCGCTCGCGCGCTACTTCGGCGGGTTCAACGTCGTCGTGTTCACGCCCGAGGATCTCGCGCTGCCGCGAGGCGCTCCGGGGGACCGCCGCCGCTTCCTCGACCGCGCGGTGTTCAACCTGCGCGGCGACTACCTGCCGCTCGCGCAGGACTACGAGAAGGTGCTCAAGCAGCGCAACACCGTGCTGCGCATGGCCTCCGACGGCAAGCTGGCCCCCTCGCGCGTCGACGAGATGCTCGCGGTCTACGACGTCCAGCTCGCGCAGCACGGCATCGCGCTCGCGAACGCGCGTGCGAAGTTCGTCGACGAGCTACGAGGCGACCTCGCGCGCGCGTTCGAGTCGATCGGGCGCACCGAGCATCGCGCCGGCGCGCGTTACATGTCGAAGACCGCGGGCACGAGCGAGGCGGAGTTCGTCGCGGCGCTGCGCGACGGCCGCATGAAGGAGCTCGCGACGAACGCGACGCAGCACGGGCCGCACCGCGACGATGTCGCGCTCGAGCTCGACGAGCGCGACGCGGGAGCGTTCGCGTCGCAAGGTCAGCTGCGCGCGATCATGCTCGCGTGGAAGACCGCGGAGCTCGCGTTGCTCGCGCGCGTGCACGGCGATCTTCCGATCCTGCTCCTCGACGACGTGTCGAGCGAGCTCGATCCGTCACGCAACGCGTACCTGTTCGAGCACCTCGCGATGCTCGCCGGTCAGTGCTTCATCACGACGACGCACGAGAGCCACGTGCTGCTCGCGCGAGATCGGGCCGACTACCGCATTCGACATGGGCAGATTTCCTCGTGAAATCGGGCACATGATCGCTTCTCTACCCGCGCGGGATGTGCTATCCAGACAGCTCCACCGAAGTCCTCTCCGGAATGGCAGATCCCACAACGACTACGCAGACTTCCGAGACGCCGTACGACGATAGCTCGATCGGCGTGTTGAAGGGGCTCGAGGGCGTCCGCAAGCGCCCGGGCATGTACATCGGCGACACCGATGACGGCACCGGCCTGCACCACCTCGTGCACGAGGTCGTCGACAACTCGGTCGACGAGCACCTCGCCGGTCACTGCTCGCGCATCGACGTCGTCATCCACTACGACAACTCGGTGACGGTCGAGGACAACGGCCGCGGCATTCCGACCGGCATCCATCCCGTCGAGGGCAAGCCGACGGCCGAGCTCGTGATGACCGTGCTCCACGCCGGCGGCAAGTTCGGCGGCGCGGGCTACAAGGTGTCCGGCGGCCTCCACGGCGTCGGCGTGTCGGCGGTCAACGCGCTGTCCGACTGGCTCAAGCTCGAGATCCGCCGCGACGGCAAGGTGTTCTACCAGGAGTACTCGAAGGGCCACCCGGTCACCGAGTTCAAGCAGACCGGCGTCACCGATCGCCGCGGCACGAAGATCACGTTCCATCCCGACCCCGAGATCTTCAAGAACATCCTCGAGTTCTCGTTCGAGCAGCTGTCCCAGAAGCTGCGCGAGCTCGCGTATCTCAACAGCGGCCTCGAGATCGTCATCAAGGACGAGCGCAGCGACAAGGCGCAGACGTTCAAGTTCGAGGGCGGCATCGCGACGTACGTCGCCGATCTCAACGCGAACAAGACCGCGGTGTCGGATGTCATCTTCTACACGGGCGAGTACGAGGGCTGCCAGGTCGACGTCGCGATGCAGTGGAACGACGGCTACACCGAGCTCGTCACCTGCTTCACGAACACGATCAAGAACCGCGACGGCGGCACGCACCTCACCGGCTTCCGCAAGGCGATCACGCGCACGATCAACAACTACGCGAACGAGTACAAGCTGCTGAAGGACGCCAAGGGCGGCCTGTCCGGCGAGGATCTTCGCGAGGGCTTGACCGCGGTCGTCTCGGTCAAGGTCGGCGATCCGAAGTACTCGAACCTGGCGAAGGACAAGCAGGAGTCCTCCGAGGTCGAGACCGCGGTGAGCAACGTCGTCGGCGACAAGCTCGGCCAGTACCTCGAGCAGCACCCCAAGGAGGCGCGCACGATCGTGTCCAAGGCGCTGCTCGCGTCGCGGGCGCGCGAGGCCGCGCGCAAGGCGCGCGAGATGGTGCAGCGCAAGGGCGCGCTCGAGCTGACGTCGCTGCCCGGCAAGCTCGCCGACTGCCAGGAGCGCGATCCGGGCAAGTGCGAGCTGTTCATCGTCGAGGGCGAGAGCGCCGGCGGCTCGGCCAAGCAGGGCCGCGACCGCGGGTTCCAGGCGATCCTGCCGCTCAAGGGCAAGATCCTGAACGTCGAGAAGGTCCGCTTCGATCGCATGCTGTCGTCGATGGAGCTGACGACGCTCATCACCGCGATGGGCACCGGCGTCGGCGAGGAGAAGGATCTCGGCAAGCTCCGCTACCACAAGATCATCCTGATGACCGACGCCGACGTCGACGGCAGCCACATCCGCACGCTGCTGCTGACGTTCTTCTTCCGTCACTACAACGAGCTGTTCGAGAACGGGCACGTCTACATCGCGCAGCCGCCGCTCTACAAGGTGAAGAAGGGCAAGACCGAGCTCTACCTGAAGAACGAGCAGGCGCTCGAGGACTTCCTGCTCGACAGCGTGACGAAGGAGACGACGCTCGAGCTCGGCAACGGCCAGTCGTTCACCGGCAAGCCGCTCGCCGAGCTGGTCAAGCGCATCACGCAGGCGCGCCGGCTGCGCATGCACCTCGACAAGCGCGCCGATCGCCGCATCGTCTCGGCGTTCGCCGACGCGCAGCTGTCCGAGGGCGACCTGCGCGATCGCGACCGGCTCGAGCGCATCGAGGCGAACGTCATGGCCGAGGTCTCGCGCCGGCACGGCGAGCTCGGCCAGGCCCCCCCCGAGTACAAGCAGGACAGCGAGCACGGCACGTGGGAGATGCGGTTCCAGGCCGGCCAGCACGGCGTCCGCCGGCACACCGTGATCAGCGCGGACCTCGTGCGCACCGCCGAGTTCACCGAGCTCAAGAAGATCAGCGCCGAGCTCAAGACCAAGCTCGTCGAGCCGATCACGCTCGTCTCGGAGGGCAACGAGCCCGTCGAGGTGAAGGGCTGGGACGAGATCGCCACGATGATCGACGAGCTCGGCCGCAAGGGCCTGCAGATCCAGCGCTACAAGGGCCTCGGCGAGATGAACGCGGAGCAGCTGTGGGAGACGACGATGGATCCCGCGCGCCGCAACCTCCTCAAGGTGAAGATCGAGGAGATGGAAGAGGCCGACGGCATCTTCACGAAGCTGATGGGCGATCTCGTCGAGCCGCGGCGCGAGTTCATCGAAGAGAACGCACTCAACGTGCGCAATCTGGATATTTGACCGCCAAGGCGCCAAGGGCGCCAAGCCGGAGCCAGAAGAGAAGATCTTCTCTGATCTTGGCGTACTCGGCGTCTTGGCGGTTAAATTCTCAGAGGGCCTTGTGCACGGGCTCGCCGACGGCCGGCGCGACGTGCTCGGCGTCGTTGAGGCGCACGACCTGGAGCTCGTCGAGCTTGGGGCCGGCGAGCACGTTGAGCGTCGCCGGTGACTGGCGAAACGACCAGATGCGCTCGAGCGGCAGCCCGAGCACGCGGCACAGCAGCACGCGGTTGACCGCGTCGTGCGCGGCGATCAGCGCGGTGTCGTCGGCGCCGAGCCGCGCGCAGATCTTCGCGAGCACGGGCCACGCGCGCGCCTCGACGTCGCCGAGCGTCTCGGCTCCCGGCCCGGCGGGCGAGTCACGGCCGGGGGCGGAGCGCCACACCCCGAACATCTCCGCGTGATCGCGGGCGACGTCGCTCGCGAGCTGGCCCTCCCAGGCGCCATGCGAGATCTCGAGCAGCCCCGGCGACAGCTCGAGCGTCAGCGGCCGGTCGCCGATGATCGCCTCGGCCGTCGCGCGGGCGCGTTCGAGCGGCGACGCGATGGCGATCGTGATCGGCACGCCCGCGAGCCGCTTGCCGAGCGCGCGGACCTGCGCCTGCCCGACGAGGGAGAGCGGGATATCAGTACGGCCCTGATAGCGACCCTC
>JBLMXA010000134.1:0-14412 GCA_050257515.1 Acidobacteriota bacterium
CGATGCTGATCACGAGCGCGATCGACAGCCCCGACATCGGCGTGATCAGCGCGCGCTCCTCGGCGAAGCCGGCCGGCAGCAGCGCGCCGACCGCGGTCTTCGACGCGATCACGCCGGCGAGCTTGCCCGCCGCGCGGCCGGCGACGAACAGCGGCACGAGCACCCAGCCGCGCCAGTCGCCGACGTCCCACACCGCGCCGACGATGATGAGGAACAGCAGGTGCAGCGAGCGCTCGAGGTGGCGCAGGATCTTGAACACCTCGTCGCGGCGATCGTTGGGGAAGTTCGTGACGAGCACGCCGGCGACGAAGCAGATCACGATCGGCGACAGCTGCAGGTAGCCGGCGAGCCCCGACGCGAACGCGATGCCGCCGAGCACGATCGCGAGGAACTCGGGATCCGACGTCGGCACGCGGATCATCGCGAAGATCAGCACGCCGGTCGCGACGCCGAGGCCGAGCGACACGAACACCCACGCGGTGTCGGGGATCGCCCACTCGCCGCCGGACTCGCGGAAGTAGGCCGTGATGAACAGCAGGCCGACGATGCTGACCAGCTCGTCGAGCTGGGCGAGCAGCACGTCGACGCCGCGGCCCTCGTGCCACGTGCGGTTCGCGAAGCCGCGGAACTTGCGCGGCGCGGTCATCGCCGCGGCGGTACCGAGCAGGATCATGTCGCGCCACAGCGACGGATCGTGGATCGACATGCCGAACGCGAGCATCACGGCGCCGCAGGCCGCGGCGGTGATGCCGAATGGACCGAGCGCCTCGACGAGCACGAGGTACGCGGTGCCCTTCGGCACGCGATCGAGCACCCGGATGTCGAGCTGGGCGCCGACGATGAAGCCGAGCCAGCCGAGGCCGAAGTTGAGGAGCGGGCGCAGCTTGGCGAGCACCTCGCCGCTCAGGATGCCGATCGAGGGCTGGCTCGCGATGAGGCCGAGCGCGATGAACGGGAACCCCGCGGTGATGACGCCGCTGATCCCGAGCTGGTCCTGGAACCTGACGACGCGCCGGTGGCCGCCGAGGTACGCGAGCACGAGCAGGATCACGAGGCCGGCGATCACCTTGATCGCGAACAGCGAGTTCTCCTTCGTCGTGTGCTTGGCCTCGGGCTCCGGCTTCACGTCCGGCGTCGTGGCCACCGTGGACGCCTTGACGTTCGGCATCGCCGCGGCCGTCGGGTTCCACGCGGAGCCCGAGCCGATCGCGGAGCCGATCGCGGAGCCGATCGCCGAGCCCGAGCCCGAGCCGGCTTCCGCGGCCGACCCGCTGTCGCGGCCCGAACCGGTCTGTGCGCTCGCGACCGCCGCGACGACGGTCAGCACGACGACGACGACGCGCGCCCTCACGGCGAACCGCCGATCCGATCGATCGCCTGCGCGAACGCGCGATCGGTCGCGCAGCTCGCCATCGTCGGTGAGTGCGCGATCGCCTGCGCCGCGGCGTCCATCTCGTCGCCGTGCTTCGCGAGCTCGGCCTTGAGCGCCTCGATCTTGGCGTGGCCGGCGCGCATGATGTGCGCGTTCGCCTCGATCACGTCCGCGTACTCGATCGCGAGGTCGTCGAGCTTCGTGGCGGCGGCGCGGCAGTCGCCGTTCGCGTCGGCGAGCACCTTCTGCCAGGCCTGGAACAGCTGCACCGCGCGCGCGGCGAGCCGCGGCAGGTCGTCCTCCAGCCTGGGCGGCGCGGCATCGACGGCCGCGGCATCCGGCGCGGGCGCGCGCGTCACGTGGGTCGTGCCGGGCGCGGGGCCTTGCGGAGCCGCGTGCCCGCACGCGACGACCAACAGCGCTGCCCTTGCCCAGCGCGACATGGCGGACATCGTCGCACGGCTCTGGGCGCGAATGCGCTAGGGGGCGCAGGTCTGTTTATCCGACACCAGCGTCACGGGTGGCGGTGGGACCTGGGTCGGAATCACCGCGACGCCGTGCGTCGGCGTGAGGCCGAGCGACTGGCCGAGCACGGCGATGTCATCGTAGCCGTCGCCGGTGAGGTCGCCGATCTCGAGCTGATCGGCCAGCGCCGGCTGCGGCGGCGACAGCGCGCTCAGCGGCTGAGCGCCGACCATCCGCGCGTAGGCGATCTGGAACGACGTGCCACGCCGGCCGACGATGTCCCACAGCAGGTCGATGCCGCTGTCGGTGTCGAAGTTGCCGACCGCGATCGTCAGCGGGATCGACGCCGCGGGCTGGCGCTGGCGCTCGACGAGGTGATCGGCGGCGCCGCCGGGATCCGGCAGCAGCACGTCCTGCGACAGCACGACGCCGGTCGCGTCGACGGTCGTCACGACGATCCGCGACTCGCTGCCGCCGGTGAAGCCCGCCGCCGCCTGCGGCAGCGGCAGGTCGAGCGCCGAGCACGTCGTCGTGCAGTCGTACAGCGCGCGCGTCGACGGCGCCGTGCCGTCGGTGCGCGCGAAGTCGAGCACGATCACCTGCTTGAGCCGCGACGTGCCGCCCGCCGGATCGAGCTCGGTGACGCAGCCCGCGGAGTTGAACGTCGCGCGCGTCTCGAGGTTGCGGAAGCCTGGCGCGAGATCGCTCGCCGTGCCGCCGAGCGGATCGACGACGCGGATCTTGTCCTGGCCCGCCGACGCGTGGAACAGCAGCTTCGCCGGCGTCGCGCCGCACGCCGGCACGTAGAGGATGTCGTCGGCGGTGACGAGCGGGCAGCCCGCGGTCGTGTCCTTCGGCGTCGAGCCGAACACGCCGGCGACCGCGCAGTGCGACGTCGCCGCGAACACGTCGCGGTTGGCGCCGCTGTCGACGCCGTAGATCGCGATCGTGTCGACGGGCACCGGCTGCGACGGCGACGACGCCTTCGACGACAGCGCGGTCGTGCCGGCCGCCTCGGTGATCGTGAAGTCGGTCGCGACGAGCTGGGTGCCGGTCGGGTTGTCGAGGCACGCGAGCGTCGGCGCGCCGGCGACGTGGCGCGCGCAGAACCGCGTCGCGCCGGTCGGTGGCGCGAGCGTCGTCAGCGTCGGATCGATCTTCGTGAACGACGAGAAGAACTGCGGCGGATCGACCGCCCACGCGACGCGCAGCTCGATCGCGAAGCCGCCGATCAGGCCGGGCGGCACCGGGTGGAGCACCGCGAGCCCCTTGCTCGTGCACGTCGGCTGCGCCGGCTCCCACACGCCGTCGGTGACCATCGTCAGCCCGCTCGACGCGATCGGCGCGGTACCCGCGGGACCGTACGCGCGCCACCACACCTGGCGGCCGTCGAGCTCCTTGCCGCTCGCGTCGGTGACCGTCGTCGCGATGCCGTAGAGATCGCTCGTGCCGGTGGGATCGACGAGCGCGTACGACACGATCGCGGTCGGCTCGGTCGCGATCGTCAACGTGACATCGCCCGCCACCACGTCCTGCTCGGCGCAGCCGGCGGTGACGAGCGCCCCGTCGATGCCGTACCCTCGCGCCACGACGAGCTTCGGATCGGTGCGCGACAGGCCGCTCAGCGCGCCGGTCGTGCCACTCGCGTCGACGGTCTCGCTCGCGACGAGCGCGCCCTGCAGCGAGGCCGCGTCGACGTCGCCGTACTCGATGTCCTGGCACACGAATTTCTTGGACTCGTAGACCGACACCGTCGTGCTCGCGACGGCGACGCCGCTCGGGTGCGTCACGCTGACGTGGAGCACCGGATCGCTCGTGCACGCGACCACGAGCACGGCCACCGCGCAGGAACGCATCGCCCCGATCGTATCACCCATGACTTCCGGTTATCCTCACGAGCGTGACGATCGATCGGCGGACGCTGATCACCACGGGGCTCGCGATGACCGCGACCCGCGGGCGTACGGCGCCGCGCGCGTACACGTTGCAGGTGCTGGGCCAGCAGGCGCCGCTGGTCGCGCTCGGCGCGCGGCCGGTCGTCGTCGGCGCGCACGGCTCGTGCGACCTCGTGCTCGAGGATCCCAAGGTTTCGCGCCGGCATGCGGAGCTGTCGATCACGACCGATGGCGTGCGGATCAAGGATCTCGGCTCGACGAACGGCACGTGGTGGCAGGGCACGCGCGTCGGCGAGGTGGCGGTCCCTCCAGGTTCCACCGTGCACTTCGGCAACACCGCGGTGCGCATCGCCGCGGCCGACGCGCCGTCGCTGCCGCCGAGCGAGCGCGACCATTTCGGCCAGATGGCGGGGCAGAGCGTCGCCATGCGCGAGCTGTTCGCGGTGCTCGAGATGGCCTCGCCGACCGACGCGACCGTCCTGATCGAGGGCGAGAGCGGCACGGGCAAGGAGCTCGCGGCGCGCGCGATCCACGACGCGTCGGGACGCGCGGCCGGACCGTTCGTGGTCGTCGACTGCAGTGCCATCGCGGAGCAGCTGATCGACTCGCACCTGTTCGGCCACGTTAAAGGCGCGTTCACCGGCGCCGAGCGCGACCGCAAGGGCGCGTTCGTCGAGGCGAGCGGTGGCACGCTGTTCCTCGACGAGCTCGGCGAGCTGCCGCTGCCCGCGCAGGCCAAGCTGCTGCGCGTGCTCGAGGCCCAGACCGTGCAGCCGGTCGGGGCGGATCGCCCCGTCAAGGTCGACACCCGGGTGGTCGCCGCCACGCACCGTGATCTGTCGCGCATGGTCGCCGCGAAGGAGTTTCGCTTCGACCTGTTCTACCGGCTCGCGGTCGTCCACGTCGCGCTGCCGCCGCTGCGCGACCGGCTCGAGGACGTGCCGCACCTCGTCGCGACGTTCTATCACCGCCGCGGGCTCGAGCCCGGACCGATCGACGGCGACAACCTCGAGAAGCTCCGCCGCTACGCGTGGCCGGGCAACGTGCGCGAGCTGCGCAACGCGCTCGAGCGCGCGTGGGCGCTGTCGCCGTCCCCACGGTTCCGCGAGCTCAAGCTGTGGCTCGATCCGCAGGCCGCACCGCCGCAGCACGCCGAGATCGTCGACACGTCACTGCCGTTCAAGGACGCGAAGGAGCGCTGGAACGACCAGTTCGAGCGCCGCTACGTCGCGCTCGTGTTCGCGGCGAACCACCAGAACGTCACGCGCGCGGCCGAGCACGCCGGGCTGTCGCGCCGCCACTTCCGCGAGCTGCTCTACAAGCACGGCATCGTCGAGCGGCCCGCCGACGACAGCGACGCCGAATGAACCGCTTCGGCAACTACGAGATCCTCTACTCGCTGAAGGAGGGCGGCATGGGCGCGGTGCTGCTCGCGCGCCGCAAGGGCCCCGGCGCGGTCGAGCAGCTCGGCGCGATCAAGACGATCCCCCCCGAGTACGCGACCGCCGCGAACGTGCGCGCGATGTTCCTCGACGAGGCCGCGATCCTCGCGCGCCTCAACCACCCGGCGATCGCGCACGTCCACGACTTCGGCGAGGAGGGCGGCGCGCTGTACATGGTGATGGAGTACGTCGCCGGGATCCCGTTTCGCGATCTCGGCGACACCCACATGCCGCCGGTCGTCGCCGCGCGCGCGATCGCCGAGGCGGCGCGCGGGCTGCACGCGGCCCACGAGGTGCACGACCTCGCCGGCCACGCGATGGGGCTCGTCCACCGCGACATCAGCCCCGACAACCTGATGCTCGGGTACGACGGTCACGTCAAGGTGATCGATTTCGGCATCGCGCTCGTCAAGAACCGCCAGGCGCCGGTGACCGAGTTCGGCACGGTGAAGGGCAAGCCGCCGTACATGTCGCCCGAGCAGGTCAAGAACGAGGCGATGGATCGCCGCAGCGACGTGTTCTCGCTCGGCATCGTGCTGTGGGAGATGCTGACCGGCACGCAGCTGTTCGTCGGCGACTCGATCTTCGCGATCGCGTACGCCGTCGACAACCAGCCGATCGCGCCGCCCTCGCAGGCGCTCGGCGCGCCGCTGCCGCTCGGGCTCGACGCGGTCGTGATGAACGCGCTCGATCGCGATCCCGCGCGCCGCACGCCGACGGCGGCCGCGCTCGCCGAGCAGCTCGACGACGTGGTGCAGGCGGCCGGCGGCGAGTCGCTGGAGGCGTGGGCGTCGCGCGAGCTCGCGGGCTCCGCCGCGCAGCACCGCAAGTGGCTCGCGGGTGTCGTCGCCGGTGAGGCGCAGCTGCCGAAGCTCAAGGGCCGGCCGAGCGCGCAGGTGACCGAGCTCGCGGCAGGCGCCGCGCCGGTCGAGGCGGTGGCGCCGATCGTGACGCGCACGCCCGAGCCGCCGGCCGAGACGTCGATCGGCGGCAGCGCGAGCGCGCTCGACCTCGCGCCGCGTCGCAAGCTCGCGCCGCTCGCGCTCGTGCTCGTGCTCGTGCTGCTCGCGGGTGGCACGGCGGTGTACTTCGCGACGCGCACGCACGAAGCGGCGCCGGCGGTCGTCAAGGATGCGGCCGTCGCGGTGGTCGTCGCGGACGCGGCGATCGCGCCGGTGCCGGTGGCGGTCGATGCGGCGGTCCCCGAGCCGGTGGCCGTGGACGCGGCGGTGCCGGTGGCCGTCGATGCCGGGCGGCGTGCCGTCGTGCGCGACGCGGGGCACGCCATGCGCGCCGACGCGGCACCGGTGATCGACGCGGCGCCGCCGCTGCAGGGAACCGGCTACCTCGTCGCGAAGCACACCAAGGGCCGCTACCTCAACGTCATCGTCGACGGCCAGCAGGTCGGCGTGACCCCGATGCTCGGCCGCAGCCGCAAGCTGCCGGCCGGACCGCACACGATCGAGCTCGTCGATCCGAAGGACGGCACGGTGATCGTGCAGAAGCGCGTCACCGTGCAACCCGGTGAGCCGGTCGAGGTCGACGAGCCCTGATCGCGCGCTCACGGGAACATCTGGAGCAGCGGCTCGCCGAGCTCGTCGCGCAGCACGATATCGGGCGACTCGAGCACTGGATCCGAGCCGTCGCGGTTGACGAACACGAACACCGCGGTCCCCTTGGCGTCGGCGAGGCCGATGTACGAGTTGAGCCCCATGTAGCGGCCGAGCTTCCAGCGCACCTTCGCGGTCGACCCGTCGCGGAACGTCAGCGTCGAGAACTGCCAGGAGTACCCCGAGCCGCTCGGCAGCTTCTTGCGCAGCTCGGGCAGCACGGCGTTCAGCCTGGTCAGCTCCTGCGTGCTGCTCGGGATGTAGCCGAGCTGGTAGCGCAGCCAGATCGCCATGTCCTCCGCGGTCGACCACAGGCCGCCCTTCGGCGCGCTGACGTCGCTGTAGTCGGGCAGCGCGACGTCGTTGCCCCAGAAGTCGTACGCGTGCGCGTGCGACGTCGAGAAATTCGGATGGCAGCCGTCGCCGCGCGCGCACGTCTTCGTCATGCCGAGCGGGCCGGTGATGTCCTGCGCGTTCATGTCGCTCCACTTGCCGAACCCCGCGTAGTCGGCGAGCACGTTGCCGAGCACCTCGAAGCCGTAGTTCGAGTACAGGTTCTGGGTCTCCGGCGTGAAGCACGGGTCGCCCCAGAACGCGCACTCCGACAGCGTGTTGTAGAGGTCGGCGCGCGTCTGGTGCGCGGCCTGGACATCGCGCGGCAGGCCCGACCAGTAGCTGACGAGATCCTCGAGCGTCGCGTGGTAGGGCGGGCTGAACCCCGCGATCGGCACGAGCGTGTGGAGCTCGGTCTCCTTCGGCAGCCCCTCGTACGCGTCCGCGAGCGCGAGCGACGTGCCGACGAACGTCTTCGTGTTCGACGCGATCGCGACCGGTGTCGTCACCGTCATCTCGTCGGTCGCGTTCTTCCAGCCGAACCAGTAGTAGTAGTAATAGCCGTGATCGACGACCGCCACGACCGCGCCGGTGAACGCGCGATGGGCCTTGTAGTTGTCGATCTTGTTCGTGACGATCGTCGTGACGTCGGCGGAGGCCGCGGTCGTCGAGGCGACGAGCGCGGACAACGCGATCTTCGAGAGCAGGCGTTTCAGCATGCTCCCGGAACGCGGTCCGGCGCGGATCTTCCCGGCTAGCTCGCCAGATCGCGGATCGCGGCTCGCTCGTCGACGATGCCGTACTTGCCCTTGGCATCGCGCGCGACCGTGCCCATCGCGACGGCCGGATCGTGCGTGAAGAACAGCCGGCCGTGGCGGCCGAGTAGATCGGCGAGCAGCGCGGCCTTCTCGTCGATCAGGAGCTCCGGATAGCGATCGTAGCCCATCGTGATCGGCAGGTGCACCCACGCCTTGCCCGGGATCAGATCGGCGGCGAACACGACCGGGCCTCCCGTCATCGCGACCTCGGTGAGCAGCAGGCCCGGCGTGTGACCGCTCGAGCGGTGGAACCGGAAGCCGTCGCCGAGCGTCTCGGAGCGGTCGCCGGCCACGCGCTCGAGCCGGCCGGTGGCCTGGAGCAGGTCGGTGAGCCCCGGGATGAACGACGCGCGATCGCGCGCGTGCGGCGCGACCGCGCGCTGCCAGGCCTCGGCGCCGACGACGTAGCGCGCGCTGGGGAACACGAGCCTGGGCTCGGCGCCCGCCGCGTAGGCCGACAGCACGCCGCCGGCGTGATCGAAGTGGAGGTGTGACAGCACGATGACGTCGACGTCCTCGGGAGCGATGCCGACCGCGCCGAGCGACGCGAGCAGCACGTGCTCGGACTCGACCACCCCGTAGCGCTCGCGCAGCGCCGGCTCGAAGAACGCGCCGATGCCGGCCTCGAGCAGCGTGATCCGGTCCGCATCCCGGACGACCAGGCACCGGCACGCCAGCGGGATCCGGTTCCTGTCGTCGGGCGGAATCCAGCGCTCCCACATGGCCTTGGGCGCGTTGCCGAACATCGCCCCGCCGTCGAGGCGCTGAGAGTTTCCGAGCACGGACGTCAGGGTCCTCACAGCTGCCCTTTACCACGTAGGGTCAGCTGGCCCCAGCAACCGAGAGCGAATGACAGCTTCTCTCTCGGTTGCTGCGATGTAGTATCGCCCGCATGAGGGGAAAGCTGGCACTCGCTCTCGTGCTCGGCGCTTGCGGCCCGGGCCACAACGGTCACGACCCGAGCACGGCGACGCTGACGATCGATCCGCCGACCAGCGAGCTCCTCATCATGAACGGCGTCGCCGCGACCGAGGACTTCACCGCGACGCTCGTGTTCAAGGACGGCTCCAAGCAGGACGTCACCGCCGACACGACGTTCGCGGTCGATCCCGAGTTCGGCGTGTTCAACGGCACGACGCTGTCGATCAACACCGCGGGCAAGACGCAGGTGTTCGGCATGTACACCGACAAGATGGGCAGCGCCGACGTGCTCGCGCGGCTCAAGGACGTGCGCGTCGACACCGGCGTCGATCCGAACGCGCCGAGCTGGTTCTCGGGTCCCGAGGATCCGTCGCGCGCGCCGACGATCGTGTATCCGGCGGCGAACGTGATCATGCCGCGCAACCTCGGCGACTTCGAGGTCCACTGGATCGATGGCTCGACGAACGACGTGTTCGAGGTGTCGCTGACGACCGCGTTCGCCGACGTGCGCGCGTACGTCAAGGGCGGCAACGGCGCCGGCGGCGGCCCCGATCCGTCGTGGATGGCGTTCCTCGCGAGCGAGTGGACCGCAGCGGTCGGCACCGAGATCAACGCGCAGGTCCAGGTGCGCGGCGTGCAGAGCTCGAACCCGACGTCGGTCGGCAGCGCGCCTCCGCAGAACGTCAACCTCAGCAACGAGCCGATGCAGGGCGGCCTCTACTACTGGGCGTCGTCGTCGTCGGATCCGAACGAGCCGTACGGCATCTATCGCCACGACATGAGCAAGCCGGGGCAGCCGGCGCAGCAGTTCTACACGACCGCGCAGACGTCCGGTCGCTGCGTCGCCTGCCACGTGCTGTCGCGCGACGGCGCGCAGATGCTCGTCACCTACGATGGCGGCGATCGGGCGGCGACGCGGGTCGACGTCGCGACGGCCGCGGCGACGCCGGTCGGCGGCAGCAATGCGGCGTGCACCTCCACGGCTCAGTGTGCCGCGGGCGAGGGCTGCATGATCCCGCAGGGCGCTGCGAGTGGGAACTGCCAGACCGCGTGGAACTTCGCCGCGTTCACGGCCGACAGCTCGCAGGTGCTCACCGTCCACGACGGCGTGCTCGTCGTGCGCAGCTATCCGTCGCTGTCCGTGCTGACGACGATGCCGGGCGGCGGCTACGTCACGCACCCCGACCTGTCCCCCGATGGCACCCGGCTCGTCTACGTCCGCCCGCAAGTGACCGGCGCGGACTGGGCGTTCGGCACCGGCAACATCTACATGCGCACGTACGATCAGACGAGCATGTCGTTCGGTCCCGAGCAGCAGCTCGTCGCCGACGGCGCGAACAACTACTACCCGACGTTCTCGCCAGACGGCCAGTGGATCCTGTTCGACAAGGGCGACAACACGCAGGGCACCGGGATCAACGGCTCGTACAACGGGCCGAACGCGACGCTGTGGGCGATCAAGGCCGACAACACCGCGCCCGCGGTCCCGCTGACGACCGCGAACATGGCCGCCGGCCTCACCGACTCGTGGGGACGGTGGGCGCCGTTCGCCGAGACCTACGGCGGCAACAAGGAGCCGATGTTCTGGGTCACGGTGTCGAGCAAGCGCGACTTCGGCGTCCGGCTCGTCGGCACGCAGCGGCCGCAGATCTGGATGACGCCGTTCTTCCCCGACAAGGCCGCGGCCGGCCAGGATCCGAGCGCCGTCGCGTTCCGGCTGCCGTTCCAGGACATCGTGACGAACAACCACATCGCGCAGTGGACGACCCAGGTCGTCGTCCAGTAACGAGCTACTTCACGCCGACGGTCGCGTTGATCTTGTCCGGCGGTGCGAGCGTAAGCTCGTAAGCGGTGACGCTCGCGACCGCGACGCCGCCGGCGACCATCGCGGTGATGCCCCACCAGGTCTTGAACCACGGCGTCGGCGGCTCGTAGCGCAGCGCGATCTCGCGCGGCCGCACCGGATCGGCCCACGTCAGCACCTCGTTGCCACGATCGTCGTACGCCTTCAGGTAGAGCTCGAGCGACACCGGCTTGTGCGCCTCGATCGCGGGCAGCACGACGCGCTCCTCGCCGTGCGGCTGCAGCGTCAGATCGGCCGCGCGCCACGCGGTCTCGCCGCGCGTGCGCACGAACAACGTCGCGCGCCGCAGGAACTGCTTCGGATCGGAGAGCACCTCGACGCCGAGCGGCACGTCGTCGCCGACCTTGCCGCCGCGCTGCCAGCTGACGTCGAGCTCGGGCGCGGCGCGCTGCGCCGTGCGCACCTTCTCGAACACGAACGTCGCCTTCGGTGACAGCGTGTAGCTGAGGAAGTGACCGGGATCGAGCGCGAGTAGCATGTCGAACGCCTTCGTCGCGGCCGCTTCGTCGTCGACGTACGCCGCGGCGATACCGCGCTGCTCCCATAGCTCGATGTGGTGTGCGCGATCGAGCGGGCCGGCCTGCTCCGCGGCGTCGAGCGCGCGCTTCGCGTCGTCGACATCGAGCTTGTCGAGCGCCTGCTTGCCCTCGGCGAGCTTGCCCGCCGCGTCACCGGTCCGCGCGCACGTGCGCCCGTTCCAGTACTCGCCGGCGCCGCACGCGGCGCGCAGCGTCACGGCGGTGCCGCGTGGCGTCGTGGCTCCGCCGCATGCCGCGACCACGACGAGCAAGGATCTGCGCATCACCACCATCGACGCTATCAGACGCGGATTCACGCGAGAAGGTTAGGTTTCCTGGCAGATCGATCAGCCGGCAACTGGCTCGGATGTCGCCACTGCAACCTGTCGTGAGCATTCGACACGCCCGGTGGCACGTCCGCTGCTTTGTGCCCCACACCATGCGGATCGTCCTCGGCACCCTTCTCCTCTCGATGCCCCTCGTCGCCTGCGCCACCAGCGGTGACCCCCAGTGTCAGCCCGGCGACATCGAGTGCGCCGCGAACTCGAGCCCGGACGGCAAGGCGGACGGCTGGGGCGAGGGTGCGAACAACCCCGACGCGTTCGCGCAGCACCTCGAGTACCACCTCGATCAGCTGCCGAAGAAGGGCTTCCGCGACACGCCGTACTGGAAGGACACGTACCCCGAGGCGGTCGGCAAGGCCGAGAGCACGTGGGCCGACACCTACTGGCCGGCGACCGACGGCTCGCACAACGCGCGCTGGCAGGGCGCGACCGTGAAGTCGCCGCTCGAGAAGTACGACGCCGCGTTCAACAACGCGCCCGGCTGCGACACGCAGCCCGCGATGTACGGCGCCGGCGCGAAGGCCGCGTGGGACACGTACAACATGTGCGCGGGCCCGGCCGCGCAGTGGCAGACCGAGAACTACGAGTCGATCGGCTACATGCACGACGGCATCGACAACGACAACGACGGCACCACCGACGACTACGGCTCGGACGGCATCGACGGCGTCCAGGGCTGGTGGGGTTCGTGCCACGCGTGGACGCCGGCGTCGCAGCTCGTGCCCGAGCCGCAGCACGCGGTCGATCTCAACGGCGTCCACTTCGAGGTCGGCGACATCAAGGCGCTGATCCCGAACGCGTTCGATCGGACGAGCGCGGTGATGCTCGGTGGCCGCTGCAACGACAAGACGATCACGCACGACGTCCACGGCTCCGCGAACGATCCGTGCCGCGACGTCAACCCCGGCGCGATGCACGTCGTGATGTCGAACTTCCTCGGCATCAACACGCTGCCGCTGATCGAGGACAAGACGGCGGACTACCAGGTGTGGAACCAGCCGGTCGTCGGCTACGAGGTCACGAAGGAAGACAAGGTCGACGCGGCCGCGGCGAACGCGTGCGTCGGCAACATGGGCGACACCTGGACGTACAACACCGACGCGACCGCGCTGTACGAGGTCCGCATGACCGTCAGCTACGTCCACGAGGGCAGCGCGGGCACCGCGCCGATCGGCTTCCACAACAACATCTCGACCGACGACTATCACTACATCCTCGAGGTCGGCGAGTCGGGCAAGGTCCTCGGCGGCCGCTGGTGCACGGACAGCGAGAACAGCCACATCGACTTCCTGTGGTCGCCGACCGGCACGTGGGAGCCGAGCAACCCGAACGTCAACGTCAGCAGCGTCAAGACGCTGATCAAGATGGCCGTCGCGCCGCAGTGAGCGCGACCGCTACTTCGCGGTCCTCATCTCGGCGATCGCCTTGTCCATCCGGCGGCGCATCTCGTCGGCCGGCACGTCCTCCTTGTGGCTCGCGATCGCCCAGCGGTTGCCGAACCTGTCGCTGACGACGCCGTAGCGATCGCCCCAGAACTGGTCTGCGATCGGCATCTCGACCTTGCAGCCCGCGGCCGTGGCGCGCTTCCACAGCGCGTCGCAGTCCTCGACGTACAGATGCAGGCTCGCTTGCGTCGGCGGGCCCATCATCGCGTCGGCGATCATCACGATCGAGTTACCGATCCTGATCGCGGCATGCATGAGGGTGTTGTTCGGTCCGGGCGCGCGGTTGAGCTCCTCGGCGCCGAACGCCTTCTTGTAGAGCTCGATGGCCTCGCTCGCGCCCTTGATGTTGAGAAACGGTGTGACGGTTCCGTAGCCAGTCGGAACCGGATTTACCTTCGCCATGGTTCGCCTCCGAGCGAACCATGCCTCCCGATCGCCGGAAACAGAAACGCCCTCCCGGCAATGCCGAGAGGGCGTGGACGACAACCGGATGCTTACGCTACTGGATGATGTTGCCGTTGCAGACGCAGCCGGTTTCCATGCCGGCCGGGCACGCGGTGCCCGGCGCGGACGCGACCTCGCAGGTCAGGCCGAGGTTCGCGCAGCACGGGTTCATGTCCGAGCACGCCTGACCGACCTGCGGGCAGGTCGACGAGCCGCTGCCGGAGCCCGAGCCGGAGCCGGTGCTGCCGCCGCAGGTGCCGTAGGTCTGGCCGGGCGTGAACACGCAGGTCAGGCCGTTGCAGCAGTCCGAGGTGCTCGTGCATTGGCCGGTCGTGTTGACGCAGCCCGCGCCGCACACGAGCTGGCCCGAGCCGTTCGGCACGCAGGGCAGGCCGTTGCAGCAGTCTGTGGAGAACGCGCAGTTGCTGCCCGACATCTGGCACGAGCTGCCAAGGCCGTAGCAGCGCGGCACGCCGAGCGGGTCGAGCTGGCAGACGCCAGAGTTGCCCGGCGCCGCGCAGCAGTCGTTGCGCTTGGACGAGTTGCCGCACGTGTACTGCTTGTAGTGGCAGACGTCGCCTTCCGGATCGCAGCCGGTCGGGTTGCGGCAGACGCCGATCGTGTCGGTCGAGTTCGGCAGCGCCTGGCCGCTCTCGCCGAGGCAGATCACGTTGCCGTCGCCGGGCAGGCCGGTGCCCGCCGCGCCACAGCAGTCGCTCGTCTTGTGGCAGACGTCGCCGTCGACACGGCAGCCCTCCGCCGGCTGGCAGATCTTGACGCCGGTCGGCGCGTACACCGCGCACAGCGCGCTGCAGCAGTCACCGCACGTGCCGCACAGCGCGCCGTCGATGCCGGCGCTGCAGTCGGTGGCGCCGGTCTGCGGCTGCCCGCACGTGCCGATCGTGCCGCCCTGCGGGATCGTGCAGATGCCGCCGCAGCAC
>JBLMXA010000135.1:0-5979 GCA_050257515.1 Acidobacteriota bacterium
TCCACAGCCTCAAGCGCTTTCGCGGAGTCGCGACGCGATTCGACAAGACTCGCGCGAGCTACCTCGCGCTCGTACACGTCGCGTGCATCTCGCTATGGCTCAATTAGGGACAGCCCCTAGCGCAAGGCCGCGATCGCCCGGGCGATCGCCTGGGCGAGCGCGACCGGCTGCTCGAGCGTCGGATCGTGACCCGAGCCCTCGATCGGCTCGAAGCTCG
This sequence comes from Acidobacteriota bacterium, assembly GCA_050257515.1. GTDB lineage: Bacteria > Myxococcota_A > Polyangia > Haliangiales > Haliangiaceae > JABFXX01. Next base: position 218 of record JBLMXA010000135.1, read on the forward strand.
CCGCGGGCAGCGCCTGCGAGATCGCGACGTACTTCGCGTCCTCGGCGCCGGCGAGCAGCGCGATGCGATCGCGGTGCGCCGACATCGCGCCCCAGTAGTCGGGCATCGCCGCGAGCCCCATCACCTCGAGGCTCTGCGCGAGCTGCTCGGGATCGAGCGCGAGGCGGTGCTCGCGGCGCGACGCGCGGCGCGATGCGGGTGCGCGCGACTGCGTCGCGAACAGCGGCTGCGCCTGCCAGCGGTCCGCGAACGCCGCCATGCCTTGCTCGCGGAGCAGGCGCGTCCACGCCGCGTCGAACTCGTGGCGGCTCGGCCGCTCCTCGTCGCGGATGCCGGGGTTGACGCCGATCAGCACGCCGCGCGGGAGCTTGCCGGTGACGACCAGCCCGAGCGCGATCCGCGCGCCGAGCGAGTAGCCGACGACGACGTCGCAGCCCGCGAGCGCGTCGGCGACCTGCGCGAGGTTGTCGTCCCACGTCGCGCGCACCGGCCCGCCGCCGTGACCGGGCAGCGCGACCGCGAGCGGCTCGTCGGGGAGCGCCCAGGCGGCACGCACGTCGTCCCACGCCGCGGGACTGCCGGCGAACCCGTGGAGCAGGCCGCAGCGCACTACAGCACGGTGGACTGCGGGGCGACGACGAGCTTGATGAACTCCTCGCGCGTCGCGAGCTCGAGGAACACACCGCGCACGCCGCTCGTCACCAGGCGTGCCTCGTGCGCGCCGACGCCGCGTGCCGCCATGCACATGTGAAGGCCCTCGATGTAGACCGCCGAGCCCTGGCTCTGCAGCTGGATGTGCAGGATGTCGGCGAGCTCGTGGGTGAGATCCTCCTGCAGGCGCGGCGCGCGCGCGACGAGCCGTGCGAGCCGCGACAGCTTCGACAGCCCGAGCACCCGCTCGGTCGGGATGTACGCCATCGAGATCCGGTAGATGACGGGCAGCAGGTGATGCGGGCACACGCCGAACGCGGTGTTGTGCTTCGAGATCACCATCTCGGTGTACTTCGCGGGGAACGTCTTCTCGAGCAGCTTGTGGACCGCCGACCTCACCTGACTCTGGTCGTGGACGAGCTCGTGGAGCCCCTTCGCGGCGCGCTTCGCGGTCTCGACGAAGTTCGGGTCTGCCGTGTCGAAGCCGAGCCGGTGGAGCCCTTCGAGGATCTTGTCGTAGCCTTCGGTGAAGAGGGCGAGCGCCTTGGGATCGAGCTCCATGGATTGTCCTCGTACTTCGTCAGGATCGCGGTCGTCGCGGCGGCGATGCCGAGCTGCCGCGCGCGGGAAAGAGTCACCCGTACGAGTGCGTCGTAGCCCGGATCGAGCGGCTTGCCAAGTGAGGCAACCGATCGACCGAGTGCGAGCGAAGCGAGCGCGAGGCTCCCTGGCCGAACGCGTGCCGCGGAGCGGCCAAGTGAGGCAGGCATCGCGCCGCGCACGACCGCGACACGCAGCCGGCGGTGCGCGAGCACCTGGTCGTGATAGGCGACCGGCTCGTGGTCGACGCGTGTAACGCCGAGCGCGCCGGCGGCCTCCAACGGCGGCAGCTCCCATAGCCCGCCGAACAGCCCGCTCGGCGCGCGCCGCGCGAGCACGATCTCGTCGCCAGCTTGCAGCCACAGCGCGGTGCGCTCGAGCAGCGGCAGCTCGTGCGCGCGCTTGCGCGGCGCGACCACCGGCAGCTCGTCGCCGCGCGTCGCGCACAGCCGGCCGAGCGGGCAGGCGAGGCAGCGCGGCGACGCCGGCGCGCACAGCGTCGCGCCGAGCTCCATCAGCCCCTGGTTGAGATCGCCGGGCGCGTGGTCCTCGGGCAGCGCGGCCATCAGCTCGCCGGCCTTCGCCCAGAGAGCCTTGGTTCCCGCGGTCGACTTGATGTCGTGCTCGATCGCGAACACGCGCGCGAGCACGCGCGCGACGTTGCCGTCGACGAGCGGCGCGCGCTCGCCGAACGCGATCGACGCGATCGCGCCGGCCGTGTACGGGCCGATGCCGGGCACCGCGCGCAGCTCGCCGGCGCGCGCCGGCAGCGCGCCGCCGAGCGTGTCGACGACCGCGCGCGCCCCGGCGTGCAGGTTGCGCGCGCGCGAGTAGTAGCCGAGGCCGGCCCATGCCGCGAGCACGTCGTCGAGCGGCGCCTGCGCGAGCGCCGCGACCGTCGGGAACTTGCCCATCCACCGCGTCCAGTACGGGATCACGGTCTGCACGCGCGTCTGCTGCAGCATGATCTCGCTGATCCAGATCGCGTACGGATCGCGCGTCTTGCGCCACGGCAGGTCGCGGCGTGCGCCGGCGAAGTGCGAGACGATGGCTCGCGCGATCGCGGCGTGATCGGTCACGGCGGCAAGGATATCGCTAGTTCGCCGCTTCGCGGCACGCCTTCGGCTCAGGAGATCGCGTCTCGCTTCGCTGCGGGCGCGATTCGATCGCTACGCCTCAGTTGTACAGATGGATCATCACGGCGACGGTCGGATCGAAGATCAATCCGAACGTCGTCGTCTTCGTCGTGTCCGAGGTCGTCGGCGCGGTCGCGACCGACTTGCTCGAGTACGAGACCAGCGGGTTCGTCGCCGAGAACGTCAGCTGCCAGTGCGGCGTGATCCACAGCCCGACGCCGATGCCCCAGCCGAGGTCGAACGTCGTCGTGCGCGTGTCGTTGTCGGGGCCGTCGGGGTTGACCTTGACGGTATCGACGGTCGCCGAGCCGAGCACCTCGAAGTCGGTGCGGCCGTGGCTGATCACCGGCTTGCGGACCAGCGCGCCGACCGCGAGCTCGGTCGTCGACGACGACACCGTCGGCGCCGGTTGCGACTGCATGTCGGTCGACTGGTTGCGGACGACGACGAGCGGCTCGAGGATGAGCCCGCCGGGGAACCGCACCCGCGCGCTGACGATGTTCGGCGTCTCGAGCGATTGCTGGAACTCGTAGCCGACGCCGATGCCGAACGCGAGCTCGGCCGGGCGATGGTCGTCGGTCTCGACGTCGTGGGTGACGACCGGAGGCGGCGTCGGAGGCGGCGTCGGAGGCGGCGGCGTCGGGTTCGGCGGCGGAGTCGGGTTGGTGTCGACGGGCGCGGGCGCGCCGGTCGTGTCGACGGGCGGCGGCGGCGGGCCGGCCGGCGCGGGCTGTGCCGCGGCGACCCGGGCGAGCGCTACGAGCATGGCGACAAGCAGCGATCCTCGCGTCATCACGGTCCTCCTGGAGTCGGGTTCTGCTGGGCACACAGCGGGGGGCAATCGTTCACCATCGCCGCGCACGTGCGCTCGTTGTCGAACACGCACTGGCTGCACGCGTCCGACACCGTGGACCCGAGCGCCTTCGTCACCGTCGCGACGCACGTCGGATCGGCGGGCTCGAGGCACGCGCACAGCTCCTGCGCGACGTCCTCGACCTTCGCCTGGTCGGACAGCTGACAGCCGGCGAGCGCGAGCACCACCCAGAGAGCACGCATCCCAAGAAATGGCCGCTTCGCGGCACGCTCTCGCGCAAGGGCCCTCGCGCTCGCTTCGCTCGCACTCGGGCGATCCATTCGCTCGATTGTCCCGTGCGGTCGCGCGAGCTCGCAAGTTTTCGACTACTGCGCGGAGATCGGCCAGACCTGCCAGACCACGCCGCCGGCGGCATCGCGGATGACGACGGCGAGCTCGCCCTGCTCGGGATCATCGGGCAGCACGTGGATGAACGCCGCGTGCTCGTCGTCGTCGTGCATCGTGCCGCACGAGGTCAGCCACATCACCTGCGAGGTGTCGGGCGCGTCGCTCGAGAGCGGCACGTCGACGTCGATCGGGATCACGATGCCGGCGCCCGGCGCGGGCGGCAGCCCGTTGACGAGGATCGTGCCGACGGTCGTCGCGTTGTCGGCGCGGTCGCCGAGGTAGACCGTCTTCTTCGCGGCGAGGTGGATGCCGTTGCTGTCGGGAAACTCCATGACGATGTCGACCGGCACCGGCGCGCTCGGATCGAGCCCGGCCGGTGCGGTGACCGTCGTGCCGCTGACGATGTCCGACAGCTCCTTGGGCGCGAACACCGCGATACCGAGCGGCTGCTCGACGTCGGTTGGCCCGCCCTTGTGCGCGATCAGCGCGTCGAACGTCGTCGAGGCGCCGGACGGGATGTGCGGCGGGTTCGCGCGCACCGCGACGATGCGATCGTGATCGAGCTGCCACTCGGGATCGACCGCGTCGAAGCAGCCGGCCCACGCGAATAGCCCGATCAGGACGAGCCACCACCTCATAGCGTGCCTCGCAGGCCGATCGACGGCAGGATCGGCAGCGACTTGAACGCCGACTTCTGCGTGTAGTCGTAGCTGTAGAAGTAACCGACGATGCTCTGGTTCAGGTACACGTTCTGGACGTCGACGAACCAGTTCATCTGCACCGGTCCCCACTTCCAGTAGCGATCGAGGCGCAGATCGAGCTGGTGGTGGATCGGCGCGCGGTCGGAGTAGATCTTGCCGAACAGCGGATCGTAGAAGTTGCGATCGCTGTCGTAGACCGCGCCGATCACCGGCGTCAGCGGCAGCCCCGAGTACAGCTGGAAGCGCCCGCCGAGCTGCCACTTCTTCCAGCGATAGCTCGCCGCCGCGTTGATGCTGATCGGCTGGTCGAACTCGAACAGCCGCTCCGCGGCGGTCGGCGTGTCGTGGCGGATCGAGTGCGACAGCGACACCGACAGCCACGTGAACCACGGCCCGTCGCGGTACGTGCCGAGCAGCTCGGCGCCGTACGTCGTGCCCGTGCCGCTGTTCGACAGGCTGCCGTCGGCGGCGCGCATGATGAGGTTCGTGCGATCGGTGTAGTACAGCGAGCCCTGCAGCCGGATGCCCTCGCGCGGCTCGTGCTCGAGGCCGGCGATCACCTGCGTCGAGCGCTCGGGGTGCAGGTTCGGGTGCTCGAGCTCCTCCTGGTTCTCCGGCGGGCGGCGGTAGGCGCCGGCGGACAGCCGCGCGGTCGTCTTCTTGTCGAGCTTCCACTGCAGCTCGCCGCGCGGCTGCGTCGCGACGTCGCCGGTGCGAGTGAACGCGTCGACGCGCAGGCCGAGCGTCGCGCGGATGTCGGGCGATAGCCCGGCGGTCAGCGCGCCCCACACGCCGACGTCCGGGGTCCAGCTGATGCCGTGGAACTGGTTCGAGGTGTCCTTCGGATCGGGGAACCCGCCCTGCGCGGTGCCCTCGCGCGGCTGCGGCGGCAGCGCGAGCGCGACGTCGAAGCGCGACACGTTCGTCTGCTCGCCGACGCGCCACACGACGTCGGACAGGCCGGCGAGCTGCTTGTCGGTGTGGACGAGCTCGGCACGGGTGTCGAGCGCGACCTGCTTGACGTCGATGTACTGGTAGATGCCGCGCTCGAACTGGAACTCGAGCGGCATCACCGAGCCCCCGATCGTCGCGTCCCACGGCCCGTCGTGATAGTGCGCGCTCGCGATCGTGCGCAGGAACCGCGTCTCGTTGAAGAACCGCTTGTCGGGGTTCGCGGCCTTGTCGGTGAACACCTCGAGCGCGTCGTCCGAGCCGATCGACGACGCGGTCAGCGTCCACCGCGAGCTCAGCGCGTAGTCGACGCGCGCCTGCAGGTCGTAGTAGCGCGGGAACGTCTGCAGCGACAGGTCGAGGTTCGACGGCAACACGAGCGGCAGGATCAGATCGATCGTCGAGCGCCGCAGCGCGACCATGTAGCGGAAGTCTCCCGACTTGCCCTGCGCGAGCGCGCTCGAGTCGAGCGACGCGAGCTCGACCTGCTCGCTCGTCATGTCGCCGCCGGCGCGCGTCTTC
>JBLMXA010000136.1:0-3950 GCA_050257515.1 Acidobacteriota bacterium
GCTGGCCGCGCGGCTGCTCGCCGCCGGCGTGAGGCCGATTGGGGCGATCGTCGACGTCACCAACTACGTGAACCTCGAACTCGGCCAGCCGATGCACGCGTTCGATCTCGATCGCCTCGCCGGCCGAGAGATCCGCGTGCGCCGCGCCCGGCCCGCCGAGCCGATCACGACGCTCGACGGCGTCGCGCGCACGCTCGAGGCCGATATGCTCGTCATCGCCGACCGCGACGGCGCGCAGGCGGTCGCCGGCGTCATGGGCGGCGCCGCGTCGGAAGTGTCCGGCTCGACGCGGCTCGTTGCGTTCGAAAGCGCCTGCTTCAAGCCGGCGTCCGTCCGCACGACCAGCAAGCGCCTGGGATTGAAGACCGAGGCGTCGATCCGGTTCGAGCGCGGCAGCGACATCGGCGCGCCGGTCGTGGCGCTCGAGCGCGCGGCGGCGCTCCTCCACCGCATCGGCGCCGGCCGCGTCGTCGGGCCGGCGATCGACGTCTACCCGCACCCGGGCGCGCCCCGGCGGCTGTTTCTCCGGCGGGAGCGGCTGGCACGGCTCCTCGGCGCGCCGACGCGCGACGGAGACGTCGTGCGCATCCTGCGCGGCCTCGGCCTCGAGGTCGCGTCCGCGGCGGACGGCTGGGCGGTGGTCGTGCCGACCTTCCGCGTCGATCTGACGCGCGAGACGGACCTCGTCGAGGAAGTCGGGCGGCATGTCGGGTTCGACTCGCTGCCGGCGAGCTTTCCAGCCCTGACCGCGCCGGCGCCGCCGCCCGATCCGCGCATTGCCCGCGATCGGCTCGTCCGCCGCGTGCTGACGGCGGCGGGGGCGGCCGAAGCGGTCACGTTCGGGTTCATCGAGGCGAAGGCGGCCGAGCCGTTCGCCGGCGCCGCGGGCGGCGCGACGCTGGCGATCGCCAACCCGCTCTCGGCCAAGTTCGATACGCTGCGGCCGTCGCTGCTGCCGGGTCTGGTCGACGCGGTCGCGCACAACCGGCGCCACGGCCTTCGCGACGTGCGGCTGTTCGAGATCGGCACGCGCTTCGCCGCGTCCGGCGAATCGCGCGGGCTGGCGCTCGCGTGGACCGGCGCGGCCGCCGACGTCCACTGGTCGGGCGGGGCGCGCGAGGTCGACTTCTTCGACGTCAAAGGCGTGGCCGAACACGTCTGCGACGCGCTCGACGCTCCGGTGCGCGTCTCGCAGGCGCGCGAGGCGTATCTGGTCGCCGGGCGGACGGCCTCGGTCGAGGCGCTCGGCGGCGCCGAGCCGGGCGCGCGGCTCGGCGTGATCGGACAGCTGGCGCCGGCGATCGCCGACGCGCGCGGCCTGCCGCGCCAGGACCCCGTATTCGTACTCGAGCTGGACCTCGATCGGCTCTGGCGCGCGCGCGCGGCGGCGGGCGACGCGACGCGGCCGCTGCCGCGGTATCCGTCGGTCGTCCGCGATCTGTCGATTGTCGTCTCCGACGTCTTGCCTGCGGAGATCATTCGTGGCACCATTCAGGCGGCCGCCCGCGAGGGCCCGGCGCCGCTCGCACGCGTCGACTTCTTCGATCGCTACGCGGGCAAGGGCATGCCCCAAGGTGCGGTGAGCGTCTCCGTGCGGCTGACGTTCCAGTCGCCGGACCGCACGCTGACCGACGCCGACGTGCAGCAGAGCGTCGATGGGGTGCTCGGCGCGCTCGCGCGCGAGCACGGCGCGAAGCAACGATGAGTCTTGGGTGACATATGGCGAAAACGACGGCCCGCGGGGTGGACCTCGAACCCATTGATCGACTCGAGGAAAAAGTGCGGCTGATGGTCGGCCTGGTCGAGCAGATGAAGGCTGACCGGGCGCGCGCGGCCGAGGAGAACCAGCGACTCGCGCGCGAGCTCGACGCCATGCGGGCGCGGCTTGCGACGAGCGACAGCCTCGCGTCGGAGTTGTCGGTGCTCAAGGAGGAGCGCGACGTCATCCGCACACGCGTCTCCGAAATGCTGGAGCAGCTGGAGGCGATCGATCTGGTCGAGACTCGGTGATTTGGCGGCTGGCGACTCCCGACGCTGACTCCCGACTCCTGACTCTCTTATGTCCGACGACCGCGTGATTCCGGTCGAAATCCACGGACAGCGCTATCCGATCCGCAGCTCGCTCGAGCCGGAGTACGTGGCGCGCCTGGCGACCTATGTCGACGAGAAGATGCGCGCCGCGGCCGATTCGACGCCGACCGGCGACTCCCTCCGCCTGGCGGTGCTTGCCGCGCTCAACATCGCCGACGAGCTGTTCCGGTGCCGCGACAGCACCCGCACCCGCGACGGCGAACTGGCCGAGCGCGCCGGCGAGCTCGAGCGTCTCCTGGACCGCGTGCTGATGGCGTCCTGACCGGGTGGCCGCGCACCACGAACCTTGCGACGCCCCCCCGCCCCCCCGAACCTTGCGAACGTCGTGAACCATAGGCTAAGATCCGAGCAGCATTTGAAATCCCTGCTTTGCTCGTGATGGCGGTAGGCTCGTTTGAGCCAACGTTTTACCGAAGTGAGTCGCGACGCCGCGCGGTGTGCATGCCTCTGTAGCGAGGAAGCCTGAAGCGCGGCTTTTCCAGCGGTTCCACCTGCTTACGCAGGTTCATCGACCTCCCCACACGGCAAAGCGGGGCCCATCCGTTTCCGTCTTTCAGTCTACCGTCGCCGCTCTCAGGCGGCAGCCGTACGTCGCGTCAACTGGGTTCACGCGGGTCTCCGGGAAAGGATGTCACGCGTGTCGCCGATATTCGCCGACCTGATCGCCCCGGCGGTGGTGACCCTGATCGCCGCCGCTGCCGTCTTCGCCGTCTGGATCGCCAACCGCAAGCGCATTGCCGCCGAGACCGTCGGCCGGGCCGAAGAGCGCGCCCTCCGCATCGTCAAGGAAGCCGAGCGCGACGCCGAAACCCGCAAGAAGGAAGCGCAGCTCGAAGCGAAGGAGAAGGCGCACGAGATCCTGATGGATGCCGAGCGCCAGGCTCGCCTGGAGCGGCAGCAGACGGCCGCGCTCGAGCAGACCCTCAACCGTCGCGACGCCGCGCTCACCGACCGGGAGGGCGGCATCGAGCGGCTCGAGCGCGAGCTGAACGCGCGCGAGCGCGCCTCGAGCGATCGCGAGAAGGCGGTGGCGGCCGCCGCGGTCAAGTACGAGCAGCTCGTGAGCGCCCAGCAGCGGGAGCTCGAGCGGGTCGCCGGCCTCACGGCGGACGAAGCCAAGGATCTCCTCGTCAGGCAGATGGAGAACGAGGCGCGCCACGACACCGCCAACCTCCTCAAGCGGCTCGACGCCGAAGCGCGCGAGACGGCGACCGACCGCGCGAAGCACTACATCACCGAGGCGATTCAGCGCTGCGCCGCCGAGCACGCCATCGAGACGACCGTGTCGGTCGTCGATCTGCCGAGCGACGATCTGAAGGGCCGCATCATCGGCCGCGAGGGGCGCAACATCCGCGCGCTGGAGCTCGCCACCGGCGTCGACCTCATCGTCGACGACACGCCGGGCGCCATCATCCTGTCCGGCTTCGATCCCTACCGCCGCGAAATCGCGAAGAAGGCGATCGAGCGTCTGATCGTGGACGGCCGCATCCATCCGGCACGCATCGAGGAGGTCGTCCAGAAAGTGAAGGACGAGACCGAGGAGGCGGTGCGCAAGGAAGGCGCCGCCGTCGCGTTCGAGCTCGGCCTCCACGACCTGCACCCCGAGATCCTCCGGCTCATGGGACGCCTGCGCTACCGGACCAGCTACGGCCAGAACGTGCTCGCGCACTCGGCGGAGGTCGCGCGCCTGGCCGGCATCATGGCCAAGGAGATCGGCCTCGACGCCCACGTCGCCGTGCGCGCCGCGTTCCTGCACGACATCGGCAAGGCGATCGATCGCGATCTGCAGGGCACGCATCTCGAGCTCGGCCTCGACTTCCTCCGACGGCACGGCGAAGGCGAGGCGGTGCTGCAGGCCG
>JBLMXA010000137.1:0-4095 GCA_050257515.1 Acidobacteriota bacterium
GTCAGCGCCGGGTTCGCCTGCGCGAACGCGTCGGTGAGCTTGCCGGTGTTGTCGGCGGTGTGCTCGTCGAGGTACGCGTAGAGCTGCTCGAGCGCCGGCGTCATCATCAGCTGGTGCGTCGTGAACGCGTCGGTCAGCGGCCGGCCGGCCTGCGTGTACGCGAGCACGGTGCGCGCGAAACTCTCGCGCGCGTTCTGGACGAGCAGCGGGATCGAGCGGCCGCCGCCGAGGCCGTTCGGCGGCATGATGTCGACGAAGTCGGCCGCGCTGATCTGCGTCTGCTGGAACGCGAGCTCGAAGAACACCATCATCTTCTGCTGGTATGCGGGGAGCTGCATCCACTGATCGATCAGGCCGGGCAGCGCGTCCGGATCGGCGGTGACCGCCGCGATCTCCGCGGCGGTCGGCGGCTCGCCGACGAGGATGTTCTTGACCTTCGCGACGTAGACCGACGGCGGATCGGCGACGAAGGGACCGTGGGGGCTCGTGTCGTAGCTCGGGCCCGCGCAGCCCGCGATCGCGATCCCGAGGACGAGGGACGTCCAGCGCATGCGACCGCCCAGAGCAAGCCGCCGACCAGCGTGCAAGTGCTGCGAACGCGTCGCGTTTCGTCGCGATCGTCGTAGGGTGTCGCCTGCACCCGGTGGCAGAGTTGTAGGGTCGAGCCTGCAGTCGCGTCGCGTGTCGAGAGCTTGGCGCGGGCACGCGGCTTGTAGGCACGCTGGTACCCGCGATGAAGTACGTGGTCCTGGTTGGGCTGGCCGTCGCCGCGTGCGGCACGACCGACGATCGGCCGCAGACGCTCGCGTACGTCACCGAGGCGATCCTCGCGCCGAATTGTGCGAGCGCGGAGTGCCACTCGGAGCTGCGCCGCAGCTACGGCTACGTGTTCGACACCGTCGCGCACGCGCAGGATTCGCTCGCGAACGGCAACCTCGTCACGCCCGGCGATCCGACGTCGTCCTACCTCATCACGGTGATCACGACGGAGGACCGGCTCGGCAACCGCATGCCGCTCGATCACCCGCTCGACAACAAGGACATCTTCTTCATCGGCACGTGGATCACGAACGGCGCCGAGGGCTACACGCCGCCGCCATGACCCGCTGGATCGTGATCTTCGTGGTCGCGTGGGCTGCGCGCGCGCACGCGTACCCCCGGTACCAGCTCGGTCAGGAGCCGACGTGCAGCGGCTGCCACCTGTCGCCGGCGGGCGGCGGCCTGCTGAACGAGAACGGGCTCGCCGCGGCGGAGCGGCTGTCGCAGTGGGGGACCGCGCCGGAGTTTCTGAACGGCCTCGTGACCACGCCGAGCTGGCTCGAGCTCGGTGGCGATCTGCGAGGCGCGGCCGGCTGGACGCGCCGCTACGACGCGCGCGGCGCGAAGGGCGCGCTCGTCGACTTCCCGATGCAGGCGGATGTCTACGCGGCGGCGACGTTCGACGCGTTCTCGCTGCACGCGACGGTCGGCGGGCGCGATCCGCAGTACAACGGCTCGCAGCTGACGGTGCTCGCGTCGCGCGAGCACTGGCTGCAATGGCAGCAGGATCCCGGCGCGCCGGACGGCCTGTTCGTGCGCGTCGGCCGGTTCATGCCGGTGTACGGGCTGCGGTTCGTCGAGCACACCGCGTACGATCGCGCGTACGGCGGCACGCCGCTCTACGGCGAGGCGTACGGCGCGGCGGTCGAGTACGTCGAGCCGGCGTGGGAGGTCCACGCGACGGCGTTCGTCCACGACCCGCTGCAGGGCTCGGTCGAGCTCGGCGACGGCGCGGCGGTGTACGGCGAGGCTCGCATCACGCGGGCGACCGCGGTCGGCATCGAGAGCAAGCTCGACGTCACCGCCGACGATCGCAAGCTCTACGGCGGCGTCACCGCGAAGCACTACGTCGCGTCACCCGAGCTGATGGTGCAGGGCGAGCTCGAGCTCGTGCACCAGAAGATCGATGCCGGCGGCACCGACAACCAGCTGGTCGGCTACGTGCTCGCCACGTACTTCGTCGGCGCGGTGATGATCGACGTCGGCGTCGGCGTGGACGACGCGAACCTGGCGCTGCGCTACCTCGATCAGGAAGCCGCAGACGTCGACGTGCACTGGGTCGCGACGTCGCACGTCGAGCTGCTGCTCACGAATCGCCTGCAGATGCTCGAGCTCGGCGCGGGCGGGCAGAGCTCGGGCTACTCGCTCCTGCAGCTGCACTACCGGCTCTAGCGGGTGCGGCCGTAGCGGTCTTCGAGCCGGACCACGTCGTCGAGCTCGGGCGTCGACACCTCGAGCACGTCGGTGTCTTCGATCGCGATCATGCGGTGGCGCAGGCCGGCACGGATGTGGAACGGCTCGCGCAGCGCGAGCTCGCGCGACTTCGGCTCCTCGCCATCGGCGAAGTAGACCAGCGTCATGCGGCCCGACAGCAGCATGATCGTCTCGTCCTTGACGCGGTGGTACTGCAGCGACAGCGCCTCGCCGGCGCGCACGTGCAGGATCTTGCCGACGTAGCGATCGGTCGCGGCCCAGATCAGCTCGTGACCCCAGGGCTTGTCGACCTGTCTCATCGCTTCTTCGGCGCGGGCGCCGCGGAGCCGGAACCCGAGCCGCTGCCGGCCGCCGGCTTGTCGTTAATGTTCGAGGTCGCCGTCGGATCCATCGTCGACGGCATCTCGACCTTGGGGTGCGCGCCCGGAATCTCCTCGCGGCGATCGACCTTGCCGTCGAAGTCGTCGTCGTAGAGCATCGCGATCAGCACGCCGCCCTGGTACTGCTCCCACATGTCCGGCTTGCCGTCGCCGTTGCGGTCGCGCTGCACGCTGACGAGCTGGCCCGCCGAGTCGTAGATCTCCTTGACGTCGAACTTGCCGTCGAAGTTCGTGTCGCGCTCGACCTCGGCGAGGTTGCCGGTCTTCGGATCGAACACCGCGGACATGTCCCACTTGCCGTCGAAGTCGAAGTCCGCCTTCTCGTAGAGCGGGTTGCCCTTCTGGTTGTAGGCGACGACCCAGTCCTTGCGGCCGTCGTGGTCGAAGTCGACCTGCTTGCACGTGAGGAACTCGACCTTCGTGCCGCCCTGATCCTCGGAGTGATAGAGCCGCCACACGTCGGGCTTGTTGTCGTGGTTGAGGTCGAACGTCACGACGTTCTTGCCGTTGGCGTCGCACAGCGTCGGATCGACCTTGGGGATGCTCGCATCGAGCGAGCTCTCGTTCTTGGGCGTCGTGTCCTTGTTCGCGCCGTGACACGCCGCCAACCCCAGGACGATCCAGGCCATTTGCTTCATCACGGGTAGAAGCCTAGACGCGCGCGGCAAGCCCCGCAAGCCATTGACCGCTCACATATGGCCACGTAGGGTCATGCTCATCATTATCTAATGGCCCGCAAGAAGGTATCGACGACCGTGTACATCACGCCGGAGCAGGACGCCCAGCTCAAGGCGCTGCACGGCCGCACCAAGGTGCCGGTCGCGGAGTACATCCGGCAGGGCATCGATCTCGTGCTCGAGAAGTATCGCGATCAGCTCCCCGGGCAGGTGGACCTGCGCCTCGGCTCACGCTAACAACCGACGGCCCCCGTGACGTTCCCTGCCGATCGGATCCGTAACTTCTCGATCATCGCGCACATCGATCACGGCAAGACCACGCTCGCGGACCGGATCCTCGAGGCCTGCGGCGCGGTCACCGAGCGCGAGAAGACCGAGCAGATGCTCGACAACATGGAGCTCGAGCGGGAGCGCGGCATCACGATCAAGGCGCAGTCGGTCCAGCTCCACTACAAGGCCGACGACGGCCAGACCTACCAGTTTCACCTGATCGACACCCCGGGCCACGTCGACTTCCACTACGAGGTCAGCCGCTCGCTCGCCGCGTGCGAGGGCGCGCTGCTCGTCGTCGATGCCGCGCAGGGTGTCGAAGCGCAAACCCTGGCGAACGTCTACGTCGCGCTCGACAACAACCTCGAGATCGTGCCGGTCCTCAACAAGATCGACCTGCCGGTCGCGCGGCCCGACGAGATCAAGCAGCAGATCGAGGACACGATCGGCCTCGACGCGTCCGAAGCGCTGCTCGTCTCGGCGAAGACGGGGCAGGGCGTGCACGAGATGCTCGA
>JBLMXA010000138.1:0-11193 GCA_050257515.1 Acidobacteriota bacterium
GGCGGCGATCGCTACCTGATGGTGCGCGCGCCGGTCGCGCTCGACAAGACGCCGCGCGCGTACCACCCGCGCACGTGGATCCTGCTCGACGACGTCTCGGCGTCGCGCAGCCCGCTCGAGCTGCGGGCGCAGCAGGATCTCGTCGATGCGTTCCTGCGCGAGCTCGACGAGCACGACAAGGTCGGCGTCGTCGCGTTCGACGTCGAGGCGCGCACCAAGCTCGCGCCGACGCGCGTGATCGACGTCGATCGCAAGGTCGTGCGCGACGCGCTGAAGACCGAGGGCGGCGTCGGCGCGACCGACTTCTCGGTCGGCCTCGACGAGGCGCTCAAGCAGCTCGCCGGCACCGCCGGCGACGACGCGATGATCGTCTACCTCGGCGACGGCGTGATCACCGCCGGCCCGCGCGAGCTCGACGCGCTGCGCGGCAAGCTCGAGGGCAAGGCGCAGTTCGTCGGCGTCGGCGTCGGCGATGCGCCCGACACGCAGACGCTCGGCGCGCTCGCCGCGGCGACCGGTGGCTACACGACGACCATCGATCTCGCCGACGACGTTGGCTGGCGCGCGTTCGATCTCGTCGCCGCGCTGCACACCGCGCGGGTGACGAACGTCAGCGCGCGGCTCGTCGACGCGAGCGGCCAGCTCGTGCCGTCGACGACGTACCTCGGCTCGCCGCAGCTCGCCGACGGCGAGGAGCTCGATCTCGTCGCGAAGCTCGCCGGCTCCGGCACGCCGGCGGCGGTCGAGCTCGACGGCACCGCCGATGGCAAGCCGTGGCATCGCCGGATCGCGCTCGGCAACGCGCACGACGGCGGCTACCTGCCGCGGCTGTGGGCGCAGCGCCACATCGCGGCGCGGCTGCTCGCGAAGCACGAGCCGGCGCCGCCGGGCGAGACGCGCGAGCAGCGCGACGAGCAGATCCGCAAGGAGGTGGTCGCGCTCGGCAAGCGCTACTTCCTGCTGTCGCGCCACACGTCGCTCCTCGTGCTCGAGAACGACGCGATGTACGCGCAGTACGGCGTGACGAAGGGCCGCGGCGACACGTGGGCGCCGTACCCGCTCCCCGCCACCATCCCGGTGACCGCGCCGGCGCCGGCGCTCACGGCGCAGATCGCGACCGGCAGCGACGAGGTCGTGCGCGCGCCGCTGCAGGTGTTCTACGACGCGTCGAGCTACTACGGCCGTGGCTGGGGGCGCCGCGGCGCGTTCGCGGCCGACGAGACCATCGCGCTCGGCAACTTCGGCGGCGTCGCGGTGACGCGCGCCGAGGCGATCCGCGAGGCGCAGATGGCGGGCCTGCTCGGCGAGAACAAGTGGGGCGACGGCCTCTCCGCTCTGCAGTCCGATCTGCAGTCGGCCGCGCAGCCGAGCTCGTCGAGCACCGGCATCGAGCAGCGGCTCGATGCCGCGAACGATCGCGACGAGGAGAGCGAGCACGCGGCCCCCGGGCCGACGCCCGTGACGGTCGCCCAGCCGGTGCCGCCGGAAGTCACTCCTCCGCCGCAGGAACGCTGGCACGCCGGTGGCGGCGGGTACCTCGACGGCAAGCAGCTGGCGATCGGCCCGCTGATGGTCCAGCGGTTCCTGTCACCGGCCGATCCGGCGTTCGACGACGTGTCCGCGTTCGTGTCGGCGCTCGTCCCCGACGATGCCGACGCGTGGCGCGCGCATCTCGGCGCGCCCGAGACGCACGCGATCGACGACGCGGCGCGCGCACAGCTCGCCCGTGCGCGGGCGCGGCTCGCCGCCGGCATCTACCGGTGGGGCGATCGCGAGCTCGCGCTCGACGCGGCCCGGCACATCGGCTGGCGCACGACCAGCGACGCCGGCGTCGCCGAGACCGCGTCGTTCGACGGCGCGACGCTGACGCGCCGCTACGCCGAGCTCGATCTCGACGTCACCCGCGCGATCGGCGATGACGACGTCGCGCTCGCGATGGCGTACCTGCCGCTGTGGATCGCCGATCCGGCACACTACGCGCGCTACTTCGAGGTCACCGCGCGCGGGCCGCACGACGTCGTGCTCGCACGCGGCAAGCACGTCGAGCTCGTGCTGTCGTTCGACGCCGAGGACCGGCTCGTCGCGATCCACGACGGCAAGGGCGGCGAGCTCGTGTCGGTGACGTGGGGCGCGAGCGGGCCGGTCGCCGCGCGAGTCGGCGGCGAGGCGATCGCGGTCGGCTTCACCGCCGAGCCGGTCGCCGACGCGGCCGCGTGGGCGCACGGCGGCGCGCGGCCCGGCGTCGTCGTCGAGCTGCCGCTGCACGCGGCGGCGACGTGGCAGACCAGGCTCGACCAGCTCGCGCCCGGCAGCGCCGAGTGGCGGCGCGCGGCGCGCCAGCGCCTCGCGAGCCTCGCGGCGACCGGCGATCGCGGCACGCTGTTCGCCGCGTACGAGCAGCTGCAAGCGCACGGCGGCGTCGAGCTCGGCGATCTCGTGCTCGCGAGCGGCGGGTTCGCGACGGCGCCCAGCGACCAGCAGGTCGCGAGCGCGCTCGCGCCGCTCGCGTTCGCGCCGCTCGCGCACTACCTGACCGCGTCGCGTGCGTGGGCGAGCTCGCCGCATGCCGAGCGGCTCGCGCCCGAGACCCACGACGGCATCGTCGGCGCGCTGTGGACGCTGCGCGCGATGTCGGCGCAGCTCGCCGACAAGCCGGGCAAGGCCGCGGTCGACACGATGCTGCAGATCCCCGAGCGCGCGAGCGAGCTGCGGCTCGTCGCCGCGGCGCTCCTGTCGCGCGGCTACGACCTGCCGGCAGGCGAGCTCGCGCGGGCGTGGCACGCCGCCGAGATCGGCCGCTACGTGAACTTCGTGCGGGCGCAGGCGGCGCAGCTGCTGGCGGCGCGGGGCGACTACGAGGCGGCGGCCGACGAGCTCGCACGGCTCGCGTCCCAGCTCGATCTCGCGGCGCCGCCCGGCCGCGTGGACGGCGCGGCGGCGGTGTTCCAGGCGTCGCGTCGCGGCACGGCGGGCTGGCAGCTCGTGTGGGCGACGTGGCGCCAGCGCGTGCTCGCCGGCGACAGCTACGCGCACGTGCTGTCGATCGTGCCGCTCGCGGCGCAGCGGCCCGGCGAGCTGACCGAGGTGCTCGAGCGCGCGGCGCAGCTCGCGGGCGACGACACGCGCCGCGCGATCGAGGTCGCGCAGCTCGCGGTCGCGTACGGCCAGGGTGCCTGGGCGCAGACGATCGTCGAGCCGCTGCTCGCGCGGCAGCCGTCGCGCGAGCTCTACCAGCTCGACGCCCAGCTCGAGCTCGCGCAGGGCCACACCGCCGACGCGCTCGCCGCGCTCGAGGCCGCGCAGGACGCCGGCGGTGACGAGCCGGTGCCGCTGCAGACGATGCGCGGCGAGCTCGCCCAGATCCTGCAGCTCGCGCGGCAGCTCGCGCTGTCGTCGGCGGGCGCCGACCGCCAGCGCGCGGTCGAGCGCGCCGAGAAGTGGGCGAAGCGATGGCGGCAGGTCGATCCGGGCAACTCGAGCATCGATCAGACGCTCGGCGAGCTCCTGCTCGCGGTCGGCGACCGCGCCGGCGCGTGGCGCCAGCTGTCGACGACGATCGAGCGCGATCCGTGGTCGGGCGCCGGCTACACGATCGTGGCCGAAGCGTTCGAGCGCCAGGGCAACGTCGCCGACGCGCTGCCGTTCTGGCACCAGGCCGTGATCATCGATCAGACGAACCCGACGCCGCGGCTGCGCGAGGCGCAGGCGCTGATCGCGCTCGGCCGCACCGCCGAGGGCGACGGCGAGCTGCGCGAGATCACGACGCGAAAGTGGCACGACGCGTGGAGCTCCGTCGTGTGGCAGGCGCAGGCGCTGCTCGAGCGGAGCAAGCCGCAGCGGTAATGGCCGCCAAGGCGCCGTGCACGCCAAGACGGATGCCAAAGTCCTTCAGACGGAACATTCGTGATTCTGTTTCCGGTTCCGCTTCACGGTTGGATTCCGGAATTCAATAGGGAAGCGGAACAGGAACCGGAATTCGGAAGCGCTTGCGAGGACCGGCCTGGCTAGTTCGTCACGTGCAGCGGCACCCGGTGCACGATGTTGTACGACTTCGTCGGGTAGTTCGCGTGCAGCCGGATCTCGTAGTCGCCGGCCTTCGCGGGTGCCGTCAGCGTCGCGATGCGCTGGCCGGGCGTCAGGTAGAACCACGCGTCGTACGAGCCCTCGGCGGCGTCTCTGGCGACGATCGTGATCCAGAACTTCTCGTTCGGCAGCGCGTAGAGCGGCGCGGCGAACCGGACCGCGAGCTTCTCGCCGGCCTTCGCGGTCGTCTTCGTCGCGGTGAACGTCTGCTGCGCGCGCGGGGTCGGCGCGGCGCCGCCGGTGTTGCCGGCGATCTGCGTCGTCGGCGCGGCGGCGACCGAGAACGGCATCGACGCGACGACGTTCGTCGGCTTCGCCGGGTAGTCGGTGTGCAGCCGGAGCTCGTAGCTGCCGGCGCCCTCGGGCGCCTTGAGCGCCGCGGTCGCCGCGCCATCGTCGACGTACACCCACTCGGAGTACGACGCAGGTGGCGAGCCGGCGGGCACCGCGGTGATCCACGCGCGATGCCCCGCGGACGACGGCACGGCGGTGGAGAACCGGACCGCGATCGTCGCGCCGGGCGCGTACGTCGGCTTGTCGAGCTTGAACGCGAGCTTCGGAGACGGGATCGGAACGCCCTCGATGGGCAGCGCCTTGCACAGCTCGCCGTGCCCGGAGAAGCCGCTCGGGCAGGTCGGCGCGCCGATGCAGCGCGCCTTCGGCGTGGACCACGCCTGGCCGGGCCAGCAGCAGTGGCCCTGCGTGTCGTCGCTGCGGACCTCGCCGTCGGGGCAGGCGGGCAGGGGTGGGGGAGGCGGTGGGCGTGGCGCGGGCGGTGACTGCGCCGGTAGCGGTGACGGTGACGGTAGCGGTGACGGTGACGGTGACGGTGACGGTGACGGTGACGGTGACGGTGACGGTGACGGTGACGGTGACGGTGACGGTGACGGTGACGGTGACGGTGACGCGGACGACGGCGAATCGTGGCCGCGCAGCGCGACGCCGACGCCGACGCCGCCGACGGCGAGCAGCAGGCCACCGACGAGCAGGTACGGCAGCTTGCTCCTGGCGGCGGGCGCGCGCGCCACCAGCTCGGCGGCCGAGCCGCTGCTCGTCGTCTGCGCGGTCGCTGCGAGCGGCGGCTGGGACGGCGCGGCGATCGTCGCGCCGTACGCCTCGGCGGGCTGCGGCGGGCGCGTCGCGGGCGCGGTGGCGCCGGCGGCGACGAGCGCGGCACGCACCTCGGCCGCGGACTGGAAGCGCGCGGCGGGATCCTTCTCGAGCAGGCGCGCGACGATCGCGGCGAGCGCCGGCGGCGTGTGCGGCGCGAGCGTGCGCGGATCGGGCGCCGGGTCGCGCAGGTGCGCGGCGATGATCATGCCGGTGCCTTGCTGGCTGGTGAACGGCGGCCGCCCGCACAGCACGTGGAACAGGATGCAGCCGAGCGAGTACAGGTCGGTGCGGTGATCGAGGTCCGCCTTGCCCATGCACTGCTCGGGGCTCATGAACGCCGGCGTGCCCATCAGCGCGCCGGTCTGCGTCTTGAGGCCCGCGGCCTGCTCGTTCGCGAGCTTGGCGATGCCGAAGTCGAGCAGCTTGACCTGGATGCCGCCGGCGACGAGCTCGTTCGGCACGAGGAAGATGTTGTCGGGCTTGAGATCGCGGTGGACGATGCCGCGCGCGTGCGCGGCGGCGAGCGCGCCGGCGACCTGCGCGAGGATCGACGCCCCGTCGAGGGGCGCGAGCGGCCCGCGCGCGAGCCGCTGCTCGAGGCTCTCGCCCTTGAGCAGCTCCATGACGAGGTACGCGCAGCCGTCGGTGTGCGTGCCGAAATCGAACACCTGGACGATGCCGGGGTGATCGATCGCGGACGCGGCGCGCGCCTCGTTGAAGAACCGCTGCACGATGCTGGCGTCGTGCGACAGCTGCGGCTGCAGCACCTTGAGCGCCGCCGGCTTGCCGAGCTGGACGTGCTCGGCGCGATACACCATGCCCATCCCGCCCTTGCCGAGCTCCCCGACGATCCGGTAGCTGCCGATCACCTGGCCGATCACGCGCACCGGCAAGCGTAGCAGAGGTACGGTGCGCCATGCTGCCGCGCCGCCGGGCCTGGGGCATCGCGGTCGTCGCGATGCTCACGATGACGGTGAGCTACGCGGATCGCCAGACGCTCGCGGCGCTCGCGCCGAGCGTGACGAAGGCGCTCCACATCGACGAGGCGATGTACGGCTGGCTGACCTCGGCGTTCTCGATCGCGTACCTGTTCGCGACGCCGCTCGCCGGCTGGTGGATCGATCGCGTCGGCGCGCGGCGCGGGCTGGTCGCGTCGATCCTCGGGTGGTCGCTGATCGCGGCGCTCCACGCGATCGTGCCGAGCTTCGGCGTGCTGTTCGCGCTCCGGCTCGCGCTCGGCATCGCGGAGGGCCCGTCGTTCCCGGGCTCGGCGCAGACGATGCAGCGCGTGCTCGCGCCCGGCGATCGCGCGCGCGGCTACGGCCTGGTGTTCTCGGGCTCGATGATCGGCGCGATGATCGCGCCGCCGCTCGCGAGCTGGCTGTCGGACGAGGCCGGCTGGCGGGTCGCGTTCCTCACCGGTGCCGCGATCGGGCTGGTGTGGCTGCCGGCGTGGATCCTGCTGACGTGGCGGGGCGACGCGCGCGCGCAGCTCGACGTGCCGCCGCCCGACGCCACGCCGGCGCCGCGGCCGCCGTTCCTCGACCTCGTTCGCCACCCGATGATGATCCGCGCGCTGTGCGCGATCTTCGCGGTCGCGCCGGGCATGAACCTCGTGATGAGCTGGGGCGCGAAGATCCTCGTCCAGCAGTACGGGCTCGCGCAGGGCGACATCGGCCACTACCTGTGGCTGCCGCCGCTCGCGCTCGACGCCGGCGCGCTCGCGTTCGGCGACCTGCTCGCGCGCACGCGCCGCGCGCGGACGCTGCTGGGCGCCGGCGCGCTGCTCGTCGCCGCGGTCGCGCTGATCCCGTGGCAGGCGACGCCGTGGCAGATGGCGGAGATCGGCAGCGTCGTGCTGATCGGCGGCGGAGGCGTGTACACGGTCGTCACCGCGGACGCGCTCGGCCGGCTGCCGTCGCAGGCGGTGTCGTCGGCGGGCGGCATCATCGCGTGCGCGCAGTCGCTCGCGATCATCATCACGAGCCCGATCGTCGGCCGGCTCGTCGATCACTACGGCGACTACCAGGTCACCTCGATCGGGCTCGCGGCGTGGGTCGTACCCGGCGCGCTCGCGTGGCTGGTGTGGCCGCCGCGCGAGCTAGCGTGACCTGCGCGCAGCCGGCACGAAGCGACCGGCCTTCCAGACGTACGTCCCGCGCCGGCTGCACAGCTGGCGGAGCCACTGGTTGTCGAACGCCGCCCACGCGTCCGCGCCGCGGACCGGTGGGCGCTTGCAGCTCTCGTGCTGGCGCCACGCAGGATCGGTCTTGTCGGCGAGGGTGGCGGACATGCCGTCGGCCGCGATCGTCAGATCGAGCGCGAGGATCGCCTCGTGCGTCCACACGCCGTCGCGGCCGAGCGCCGGCGGTGGGCCGTCGAGAGCCTGGAGCGTCGTCTCGACGTCGAGCACGGGGACGAGCTGCTTCGCGCGCACGACGAGCACCACGTGGTGCGTGACCACGCGATACACCGGAGCGTCGCGACTGCCGGCGGTCACCTCGACGACCTCGTCGCACGACAGCGCGCGCTCGTGCGCCGCTCCGACGACCTGCTCGACGCAGCCTGCCACCCCCCACGGCGCGAGCGGCGGCGCCGTCACTCCGCGGGCAGCCAGCCACGCTCGAGGATCGGCTGGCGCTGCGGCGGCCGTGCCGGCAAGCGTCGTCACCGCCACCGCGAGCGCGAGTCGAGTCATGTCCCGTGAGACACCGGACGCTCCCCCGAAGTTCCACGATTTCAGATCTCTCCGCGGATTCCGATCGACGGGAGCGGCACGAACTGGGTCAGCGCGCTGCGCTTCGAGAAGTCCTCGCTGTACGTGTAGCGCTCGACGGCGGCGTCGCGGAACACGTTCATCACGTCGACGAACGCGGCGATCCGCGCGTGGCGCGTCTGCCACGCGTGCTCGATGCGCAGATCGAGCTGCACGGTCGCCGGGTAGCGCGCCGCGTACGCCGGGCCGAGCTGGGGCACGTAGCGGCCGAGCTCGTCGGAGTAGCTCGCGCCGACGACCTCGGTGTAGGGCAGGCCGGTCGCGTACTGCACGCGGCCGCCGAGCTGCCACGCGCCGGTGCGGTAGCTGCCGACCGCGGTGACGACGTGCGTCTGATCGAACGGCGTGCGGTGCAGCTCGCCGTCGGGTGTGTCGCGGCGGTCGCTGCGCGCGAACGAGTACGCGAGCCAGCCGAACGCGCGCTCGCGGCGCACGCGCAGCATCAGATCGGCGCCGTAGGAGGAGCCCGAGCCGGTCGACGCGAACGGCAGCATGTCCGTGCTCGCGGCATCGACCACCGCGAGGTGGCGGCGCGCCGTGTGGTAGCCGGTCGCGGTCGCCGTGATGCCGTCGCCGAGCTCGAGGTCGCCGCCGGCCGACAGCTGCGTCGCGAGCTCGGGATCGAGCCCGGGTGGGATGCCCTCGAGCTGCGACAGATCGCGCGCGTAGCGGCCCGCCGCCGCGCGCAGCGTCAGCGCGCCGGCGCGCTGCGCGAGCTCGACGCGCGGCTCGACGACCGCCTGCCGCAGGTGGCCGAAGTAGTCGACGCGCACGCCGCCGGTCAGCGTGGTCGACGGCGCCGGCAGCACGTCGGCCGCGGCGTAGGCCGCCGCGTACGGCGCGTCGACGCCGGTCTTGATCTGCGCGACCGGCAGGTCGTGGAAGTGGCCGGGCGGCAGGCCGTCGGCGGGGACGAGCACGCTGAGCGCGTCGACGTCGGTGTGCTGCAGCTGGCCGAACGCACCGGCGCGCAACCGCAGCGCGTGCGCCGGCGCGACCGCGAGGTCGTCGCGCACGAGCGCGAGCGTGTCGGTCGCGTCGACGTGCTCGATCGCGTCGTACTTCGCGTGGACGGCGCCGTCGCCGAGCGCGGCGACGAAGCGGTTGCGCACGATCCCGTCCTCGTGCTTCCAGCTCGCGATCAGCCGCCCGAACTTCGAGTCGGAGCTGAAGTCCGCCGGCAGGTCGCTGTCGGGCATCTCGTTGACGATGCCGAGCCGGTCGTAGCTGGTGAGCGCGAGCAGCCGCACCCGATCGCGCGCGGTCGCGCGCCATTCGAGCGCGAGCTGGCCGTCGTAATAGCGCGGCGGCGTCGTGAAGCCGATCATCACGCTCTGTGGCATCGCGAGCGGGATCAACAGATCCACGGTCGACCGCCGCAGCCCGCCCGACAGCGTGACGCCGTGGCCGAGCGGCACCGCGGCCGTGGTCTGCGCGTCGAGCAGCGACAGCGAGCCCTGCGCGGTCGGCTGCGCCGGCACGTCGTCGGTGGTCTCGATGCCGACGGTGCCGCTCGTCGCCCGGCCCTCCTCGACGCCGAACCCGCCCGGGCTGTACGAGATCGAGCCGATCATCGAGACCGGCAGGATCGTCGTGTTGTCGAACGCGTGATAGACGAACGGCACCGGCACGCCGTCGATCTCGAGCAGCGAGTCCTGCGGCGCGCCGCCGCGGATGACGAGCCGGCCCGCGGCGACCGCCGGCGCCGAGCCGACCCCCGGCATGCCGCGCACCGCGGCGAGCGCATCGTTGCTCGCGCCGGGCAGGCCGCGGATCTCGTCGGCGGTCAGCAGGTACGAGGTGTCGGTCGCGGCGCGCGGCGCGTGAGCGTGGACCTCGATCACGTCGTGGGTCTCACCGGTCTTGAACAGCAGGACGAGCGTGTCGGCGTCGTCGGGGGACAGCGTCTGCGTCGTCGGCTCGTAGCCGGGCGCGGCGACCGAGACGTCGGTCGGATGATCGAGGTCGACGACCAGCATGCCGTGGGCGGTGACCTCGCCGAGGTTTGCCGTCGCGTGTGCGACCGGCTGCAGGGTCTCGCCGTCGACGATCGTCGCGTGGACCGGAGACGCGAACGCGCGCGTCGAGAGCAGGATCGAGATGACGAGGCTGGACCTGACCATGGGACGTCGCGCACAGCACGCGGCGTTCCACGACCCAACCGCGCGACCTCGCGTCGGCGGGACGGCGCCGCCACGACATCGCCGCCACCCGTGTAGGGATTTCCAGCGGCAAGAGCTGGCGAGAGCTGCCCTCAGTTACAATGGCGGCAATGGAGCCGTTCACCGCGGGACTGGACCGGCTGTTCGGCCGCCTGATCCGGATCGGGCGCGATCCGACGCTGCTCCCGAGCGAGGCGCGGTACGTCGTGCTGACGAACATCGTCGCGATCCTCGGGGTCGTGCTGACGCTCGCGTTCGCGCCGGTGCTGCTGCTCACCGATCACGCGATCTACCCGCTGCTCCAGGGCGTGTACGCGTGCGCGTACCTGCCGGCGCTGTGGCTCAACCATCGCCGGCGCCACGTCGCCGCCACCACGTCGCTGCTCGTCGGCAGCCACCTCGCCGTGCTCGGCCAGCTGGTGGTCGGCGGGCGCGGCTACGACGTCCACCTGTTCCTGATGCTGCAGGCGATGCTGCCGTTCCTCGTCTACGGTCCGCGTCGCGAGGCGTGGATCTGGACGCTGACCGCGCTCGCCGGGATCGATCTGTTCGCGATCGTCGCGATGGGCGACCAGGTCCCGCAGCTCGGACCCGCGATCGCGCTCGACCGGCTTCGGATCATCCGGCCGATCCTGCTCGGCGGTCTGTTCGCGACGTTCGGCGCGGTCGCCTACTACGCGCGGCGCGCGACGTTGATCGCCGAGGATCGACTCGACGCCGCCCACCAGCGCTCCGAGGAGCTGCTGCTCAACATCCTGCCGCCGTCGATCGCGGGGCGGCTCAAGGCGAACCGCGGCACGATCGCCGACGGGTTCTCCGAGGTCACCGTGCTGTTCGCCGACATCGTCGGGTTCACCACGCTGTCGGCGCACCGCCCGCCGCAACGGATCGTCGAGCTGCTCAACGAGCTGTTCTGTCACTTCGACGACCTCGCGGACCGGCTGCGGCTCGAGAAGATCAAGACGATCGGTGACTGCTACATGGTCGCGGCCGGCGTGCCGCAACCGCGCGACGACCATGCCGTCGCGCTGTGCGACTTCGCGTTGCGGATGCAGGACT
>JBLMXA010000139.1:0-5188 GCA_050257515.1 Acidobacteriota bacterium
GCTGGATGCCGGTGCCGCCGTACGGTGCGTCGATCGCGTCGTCGAACGCGCTCGAGGGATCGCTCGCCGCGGCCGGCGTTCGAGTCGCCGCGAACGCGACGTGATCGATCGTCTCGATGACGGTGTGGCCGACGATGGTCACGCGCGGCGTCTCGTCGTACGAGAACGGCAAGACGCGCGCGCACGCGGCGCCGGCGCCGAGCCGGCAGCCGAACACGGTCGCGACCTGCGCCCGCTCGCCGCGGCACCTCGACGCCGGCCTGCAGTCGTTGTCGACGCGCCGCCGCTCGACCCATACGGTCACCCACGCGACGCCTCGCTCCAGCTTCGCTTCGAGCCGAGCCACCGTCTCGTACGTGCAGTGCCCCGCGCCGCAGGACTCGTCAGTGATCGCGAGCCGGCCTGCGGAGATCCACGCGCCGAGCCCGCCGATCACGAGCCCGTAGGTGCCACCGTCGAGCTGCGCCCTGCGCACCTGCGCGGTCACGCCCTGCCCCAGCGCGAGCGCGCGCACGAGCTTGCTCCCACATCCGGCAAGCTCCGGGCACGTTCCGATCTCGCCGTCGAACGCGCCTCCCGGATCTCTCGAGGTGATCGCAGGCGTGGCAGCCACCGTCAGCGTGTCCGCACGTGCGGCCTGCGTCGCGGTGGCGAGCGCGAGCGCAGC
Organism: Acidobacteriota bacterium; assembly: GCA_050257515.1. Lineage (GTDB taxonomy): Bacteria > Myxococcota_A > Polyangia > Haliangiales > Haliangiaceae > JABFXX01. Next base: position 668 of record JBLMXA010000139.1, read on the forward strand.
GGTCGCGGCGGTCGGCTTCATGCCGGGCCAACGCGCGGCCGGTGGTGCTTAGTCCGCGAAGGCGGGCGCGCGCTTGCGGCCGGGCACCTCCGTCGTGCGGATCAGCCCGTACAGCTTCCAGCCCTCCGCGAGCAGCCAGGTCTTCGGATGCCACACCGGCAACGGCTCGTACGAGTCCGGCAGCACGTCGAGCGCCTCGCCGAGATCTCGCCAGCCCTCGAAGCTCGTGCCGCTCGAGAACGGATCGACCGCGTGGTTCTCGAGCAGCGCGCTGCGGTGCTCTTCGTGCTTGCGCCAGTTGTTCAGCACGTACACGAGCGCGTGACGCGCGCGGCGTCGGCTCGTGATGATCTCTGCGTGATACCGATCGGCGAAGACGCTGCCGCGGCGGCGCGTTCCGCGGGCCGCCGTAAGCGCCGCGTTGATGTGCTTCGCGGCCGAGATCTGAAACCCCTGCATGCCGCGCGCGAGTGCCATCCGGTTCTCGGCCTCGACGAGCAAGTGAACGTGCGTGCCCTGGATGCTGATGTGGACGATGCGACACGTGTCGTGCGCGAACGACGTGACCAGCGCCCTGCGCATGGCGTGATAGATCTGCCGCCGCCGCAGGTTGCCGACCTCGGGGGTCGCCCGAATCACGACGTGCACCGGCTCGCTCGCCTTCAGAGTTGGCCGGACCTCGTGCCGTTCGCTCGGACGCGGCCCCTTCGCGGGCCGTCCGGCGCGCTTCCGCTTCCCGCCCTTCCGCGAGAAGCGCAGCTCCTTCTGGACGTGGCGCTTGCGCATGCTCCTCCGATATCAACTCCCCATCTCCGTGTCAATAGATTTCGCCGATATTTTTCCCGCCCGCTGGGTGCGCTGCCCACAGGGCCGCCTGACGCGAGCGCGAGCGCTCCGAGCGTGCAACAACCCAGCGCGCGTCTGCTTCTGCCCGTCAAGGCATTTCGGTCCCCTGCCCCGCCGCTCGCGCTCTGGAGCTAGTAGAACCTCCCGGGAGGCGCGCGCGTGCATAGCGCCGCCGGGTCTCGACAGCGCGCAGCGCGTCCGAGCGCGCACGGCGCCGCCCGCGCGAGCACGGCGCGCGTCTTCTTGAAGTCCTTGATGTAGTTCTCGCACTGACCGCGCGGACAAAATGCACGGTCGTAGATCAGACCAGCATCAAAGCCGGTGAGCGTCGTGACGACGAAGCGCGGATCGGGGCCGCGCATATTGCCGTTCGAACTCACGCCACAGCCGATTGTGCTCACGGCCCGTGACGGCGTTTTCGAGCCGCGACAGCGTCGACTGCGACGATAGCGGCTGGTCGCCGGACCCGCACGCATGCTGCATCGCCGGGTCGTGGCGAAGGTAGTTAGCGTCGAGACAGTCTTCGTAGCCGAGCGCGATCTGACAGACACGCTGACGAAGCTGCTCGCGGCGATCGTGACGGCGGCGACCAGGAGCGCGCTCGTCCTCGAGCAACGCCGCGAAAGACCGCGTGAGGCCAAGGTCGCGATAGGTCTCGATCACGTAGTGGCCCTCGACGATGTCCTCGCGATAGCCGTCGGAGCAGCCGAGCAGCACCTCCGCGTTCATCGAGGCTGCCACACGCCATTGACGCAGTCGCCGCGCGCCGCCACGAGATGACGTCACTCGGTCGAGCGGATCCAGAACGTCGCCGGCAGCCGGAACACGCCGAGGTCGGGTGCGCGCCACTGCGGATCGCATTCCTGATCGATCGGCGCGCCGTGTCCCTGCTGCCACACGAGCAGCTCGCACGGCCCGTCCTTGCCCTGCCAGCTCTGCAGCGCGACGTCGCAGACCGGCAACGCAGCGCGCGCGCCGCCACGTCACTTCTTCTTCTTCGCCACCGGCAGGTCCCGCCGCGCCAGCTCGTGGCCGGTCAGCGTGTACGCGGTGCCGCCGGACTTCGGATCCCATGGCAGCGCGATCGAGTCGGCGTCGTCGGCGGGCGCCTCGTTCCAGGTCTCGGCGGTCCAGCCGACCGCGGGTTTCGGCGTGACCCACAGCTCGGGGCCCTTCTTGCCCTTCGCGACGTGCCACTCCGACTGCAGCACCTTGTCGCCGAGCACCTTGCGGATCTCGATCTGGCCCAGTGGCTGGAGCTGGCCGCTCCACACCGTCCACAGCATCAGCAGGTCGCGCGCGCCGCCGTTGCCGCGCTGGCAGACGACCGCGGAGATCACCTGCTGGCCGTGCGGGCCGAGCGGCAGCAGCTCGATCGCGCGCACGTCGCTCGGCTTCTGCGCGGGCAGCGTCACGAACGCGTACTGATCGGTGAGCACGCCGATCACGGTACCGCCGGCGACCAGCCGCTCCTTGCCGCGGCGATCCGGATCGAGCTCGGCGAGCGTGTCGAGCTTGACGTCCGCGCGCGACAGCCGCACCGTCTTCAAGAAGTCGTCGAGCAGGTCCTTGCGATCGCCGAGCTCGATCGTCGCGGGCAGATCGACGTCGTGATCGGCACCGCCGGTCGCCGCGTCGCTGTCGTGAAACACGATCTTCAGATCGAGCGACGGCGTGCTCCCCGACAGGCCCGCGATCGCCGCCGCCGGGACGCGCAGCTCGAGCGAGAAGCCCTTCGGCTGCAGCGAGTCGGCGACCTGCACGCGCGCGGGCGCCGACAGCTTCGGCTTGGCCATCGCGTTGCCGGGGTACGCGACGACCCGCACGGCGCGGCCGCCGGGGGCGGCGATCGCGATGTCGACGTGGTCCTCGTGGCCGCGACCGCTCGGCACGCGCACGACGCGGTCGTCGGTGACCTCGACCGCGACCGCGAGCGCGTGGCCGTCCCACGAGCAGCGCAGCGCGACCGCGCCGTCGGGCGCGCCACCGGTGCGCGCGAGCACCTGGTTGCCCTTCCAGTCGTCGAGCAAGCCGTCGACGGACAGGTCGGCGGTCGACACGTCGTCGCAGTGGATCGAGGTGCCGGCGAACGCGCGTGCCAGATCGAGCACGAGCACGAGTACGACCACGAGTACGAGCCTCACCGGCGGAGAGCTTAGCGCAGCGGGTGCGCCTGGAAGAACTCCCACATCGCGTCGGTCGCGCTCAGGTCCGTCGTCGTGTAGCCGAGCGACGGCACGGGGAGCCCGCCCGGCCAGGTGTGGCCGCCGTTGTCGACGGTGCACAAGGTCACCTCGGCGCCGCCCGCGCACTGCTGGTACGTCGCGCAGTGCGAGTCGCCGTTGCGGAACGTCTCGACCGGATCGCCGGTGCAGCCGTCGCGCGCGCCCCACGCCGCGAAGCTGTCGGCCACCGAGATGAAGCCGAGCGACGTCGACCCCGTGTACGGCACGAGCGGATCGGCGGTGCCATGGAAGTGGATCACCGGCATCGGCCGCGACGGGTTGCACGTCGCCATGCCGTTGACGCCGGCGACCGGCGCGATCGCCGCGATCCGGTCGGCGAGCTCGCAGCCGATGCGATGCGACAGGAACCCGCCGTTCGACATGCCCGTCGCGTAGATCCGCGCGTCGTCGATGCACAGCCGGTCCTCGGCGGTCGCGATCACGTCCTTGACGAAGCCGATGTCGTCGACGTGGTTTTGCACCGCCTGCCCGCAGCACGCGCCGGCGTCCCACGACAGCGGCGCGCCGGTGCCGTACGGGTAGATGACGACGAACCCGGCCGCGTCGGCCTTCGCGGTCATCTGCGAGAGCACCGCCTCCTGGATCGCATCCGACGTGAAGCCGTGGAAGTTCATGACCAGCGGCATCGGGTTCGCCGGGTCGTAGCTCGCGGGGACGTGGACGTTGACGACGCGCGGCAGTCCGCCCGACTGGATCGTCCACACATCGTCGTGCGGCACCAGCGGCTTGCCCGTGCAGTGGGCGACGGCGGCGCCGTCGGTCGCGCCGGCACCCGAGCCTGGTGCATCGGGGGGCGCCGCGGGGAGTGCACCGCTGTTGAAGTTGCAGCTAGCCAGCACGAGCACGACGGCGAGGTTTCGCATGTGCCTCCTCCAGAGAGCCTTCGATCAGACCGTCCACCAGCGGGGCGAGCAGCTCGCGCATGCTCGCTCTCGTCCCGCTCGACGCGAAGTGAAACGCGGCGCCGAGGTTCGCCGCGAGCAGGCCGCGCACCAGCTCGGCGGGATGCACGGTCGACCGCAGCATCGGCCGGATCGCGTGCGCGTCCACGAGCATGTCGGCCATCAGCGCGCCGAACAGCGCGTCGGCATCGTGACCGACCTGCGGGTTCTCGAGCGTGGCCGCCAGCACCGCGCGCGAGAGCTCGCGGCTCTGCCCCGCCTGGTCGCCGAGCGCCATCACGGCGGCGCGCAGTGCCGCGAGCGGGCCGTGCGGCAGCTCGTCCTCGCGCGCCCGCCGGGCCGCCTTCGTCTGCCGCCGCACGAGCTCGATAACCACGGCGTCCTTCGTCGCGAAGTGCAGGAAGAACGTCCCCTTCGCGACCCCCGCGCGCTTCGCGATCGCATCGACCGTCGTCGCCGCGTAGCCCTTGGTCGAGAACAGGTGCACCGCCGAGCCGAACAGACGTCGCCGGGTGTCGTCGGCCGCG
>JBLMXA010000140.1:0-5390 GCA_050257515.1 Acidobacteriota bacterium
CGTACCGCCGTTACTGGCGGTGGCCGTAGACGTCGTCCTTCGGCGGCCTCGGCGGGCGCGGATACTTCGGGTGCAAGGGATGCGCGGGCGGTCGCGGCGGCTTCGGCGGCTTCGGCGCCGCCCCCGCGTCCGGGCCCGGCCGCGTCGCGTTCGCGACCGGCGCGTCCGGCGGCGTCACCTGCACGGGCGGTGTCGGCTTCTCGACCGGCATCACGGTCTCGGTCGGCTGCACGGCCGGCGCGGGCGGAGCGGCACTCGTGTCGCGGCCGCCGTTCATGATGTAGAGGCCGGCGCCGCCGATCGTCGCGGCCGCGGCGAAGCTCGCGGCGATCACGAGCCAGCGCCGGCGCGACTTCACCGGAGCCGGCGTCGTGGCACGGCCGACCTCGCCGCTGCTCGCCTGGATGCTCGTCGGCGCACGCACCGACGCGTCGCCGGACGGCGTGCGGTCGGGCGTCGTGTCGCCGACGATCGGCACGCTCGGCGGCGTCAGTCTGCGCGGCGCGGTCGCCGCGGGCGTCATGTCGTCCGGCGCGCGCGCGACGTCGAGCGAACGCGTGCTGCGGCGCCCGAGCATGCGCGCGCACGTCTCGACCGACGCCCGCGCGAGCACCGGGTCGCTCGCGAACGGCATCAGGTCGAACGCGAGCTCGGCGACGGACTGGTAGCGGCGCTCGATCGGCTTCTCGAGGCATTTCATCACGACCGCGCGCAGCCCCTCCGGCACGCTGGGTACGACCATCTCCTCGGGCGGATCCATGCCGATCTTGAGACACAGATCCGAGTAGACGTCGGCGCGAAATGGCCGCTTGCCCTCGAGCATCTCGTAGAGCACGACGCCCATCGACCAGATGTCGCTGCGCGCATCGGCGATCCGGGTCGCGCGCATCTGCTCGGGCGCCATGTACGCGGGCGTGCCGATCACCGACTGGCCGTCGGTCAGCTCGCTGACGCCCGCCGGGGTGGTCGCGATGCCGAAGTCGAGCACCTTGAGGCGCGGCGGCTCGCCCTCGTTCTGCTGGATGTAGAAGTTCGACGCCTTGATGTCGCGATGGATGATCCCGAGCGAGTGCGCCTCGGCGATCGCCTCGCACGCCTGCAGCATCAGATCGACGGCGACCGCCGGCTCCTGCGGGCCGTGCGCCTTGATGATCGCGTTGAGGTCCGCGCCATCGAGGTACTCCATCACGATGTATGGCACGTGGATGAACGGCGCCTCGTCGAGCCGCCCGACGTCGAGCACGCGCGCGACGTGCTCGCCCTTGAGCTTGACCGCCGCCTTCGCCTCGCGCAGGAACCGCAGCTCGATGTCCTTCTTGGCCATCATCTCGGGCAGCAGGACCTTGATCGCGACGAGCTCGTCGAGATCGAGGTGCTGCGCCTTGAGCACGGCGCCCATGCCGCCCTCGCCGATCAGCGAGTCGACACGGTACTTCCCCAGAAGCACCATCCCCGGCTCCGGGTAGCGAGCCATCCGACCTTCAGTCTATCACTGGCAGGGTGCGCCGTTGACACACTGGCAGTTCGCATCGCAGATGCCGTCGAGCCCGTTCTGACTCCCGTGGTCGCACTGCTCGGTGCCGCCGCCGGTGTTGTAGACGTAGCCGTCGCCGCACACCGCGTTCCGGCAGTTGACGCAGCTGTCGTTCGTGTTCGTGTTGCCGTCCTCGCACTGCTCGCCGGCCGCCGTGTTGATGTGGCCGTCGCCGCAGTAGGACGTCTTGCATGTCGCGCCGACGCACGTGCTCGAGTCGGTGCCGCAGCTGTCGCACTGCTCGCCCGTGGTCTTGTTCGTGTAACAGTCGCCGCACCTGGGGGTCTTGCACGTGCCGCCGTTGCACGTCGTCGTGTCGACGCCCTTGGTGTCGCACTGCTCGGTCCCGCCCTCGAGGTTCCACACGTAGCCATCGCCGCACGACGCCTTCTGGCACATCGAAGGACACGCGCCGTGCGGGCTCGGCGTCGGCCCTTCGTCGCACTGCTCGTGCGGCGGCTTCGGGTCGCGCCACACGTAGAAGTCACCGCACACCGCGAACCGGCAGTTGACGCACGAGTCGCTCGTGATCGTGTTGCCATCGTCGCACTGCTCGTTGTCCTCGGTGCGGCCGTTGCCGCAGATCTCCTTGCGGCACTTGTCGTCGCAGCCGTCGCCGCTCGTGGTGTTGCCGTCGTCGCACTCCTCACCCGCGAGCTTGTTGAGGATGCCGTCGCCGCACCTCGGCAGCTTGCAGTCGGTCTCGCACGTCGCGGTCTGCACGGTCGTGTCGCACTGCTCGCCGGCCGCGGTGTCGACGGTGCCGTTGCCGCACGACTCGTTCGACTGGCACGTCGCGCTGCAGCCATCGCCGCTGCGGTTGTTGCCGTCGTCGCACGTCTCGCCCTTGCACGTGTCGACGATGCCGTTGCCGCACGTCTCGTCGCTCTTGCAGTCGGCGCTGCAGCCATCGCACGCGAGCGTGTTGCCGTCGTCGCACTGCTCGCCGGTGTCGATCACGCCGTTGCCGCACGTCTCGTCGCTCGTGCAGTCGGCGCTGCAGCCATCGCCCGAGACCGTGTTGCCGTCGTCGCACACCTCACCCGGATCGAGGACCCCGTTGCCGCACACCGCGGCATCGAGCGCGAGCTTGCTCGCGTTCGGCACCTTGCACGCGGCGACCGCGATCAGGCCGACGACCGCGATGCGAGCGAGCCCCATGTTTGCCATCTTATCGCGCTAGCAGCTGAGGGTGACGTGAATCAGCACGTCGGTGACGAGCTGCACCGTGATCTGCTTGCACGTCTTGCCGGTGCGCGCACCGCCGAGCATGAACGAGCCGGTCGCCGGCAGCACGAGCGACGTGCCGCCGGCGGCGGTCATCGTCTGCGCCGGATCGAGCGCGCCGAATGGCCGGTCCGTGAAGTAGGCGCTCCACGGCACCGTCGGCGGGCCTGCGACCGGACCTCCATTGACCCACACCGATTCGCCCGCGAGCGGCGCGCCCGCGGCGTCGGCCTGGGTGACGAGATAGCCGGACGAGATCGTGGGCGGGCTCGCCGGCGACAGCTGGGAGCCCCAGCTCGCGGCCGTCGTGGTCGCGACCGCGTACGCGAGCACGTTGGTGTCGGTGCCCGGCGAGGTCGGTCGCTCGAGCACGAGCGTCGCGGTCGTCACGTTGGAGGCCGCGGCGAGCACGACCGCGACGTCGGCCGCGTTCGCATCGAGATCGGGGACCACGAACCGGCCGCAGTCGTCGATCGTGCCGGCGACCTGCGTCGAGGCGCCCGCGAAGAAGTCCGCCTTGGTCTGGCCGTACACGGTGAGCGCGCACGGGCCGTCGGCCGTCGTGCACGCGCCGCCGGTCGGCGACGCGACGCGCAGCGGGGTGCCGGCATTCGCGCCGGTGTCGATCACGATGCCGCACACCGAGCGGCCGGTCGTCGACGTGCACGCCGGCGCGCCATCGCACACGCTCGGCGCGTCGACCATCGCGTCCTTGTAGTCGAACTTCGTGCTGTCGAGCCCGAGCAGCTGCGCGCAGCCGGTGCACGCGACGAGCAGGACCATCAACCTCACAGCGAGCCTCCGAACGTGACGCCGAGCGTGCCCGGCGCGACGAGCGGCGCGGCCGAGACGCGCGATTCGGCGCGCTGGCCGTGGCTCGTCAGGATCAGGTAGACGCCGACGCCGGCGAGCACCACGCCAGCGCCGGCGACGATCGACGCGATGTTCGCGTTGCTGATCGCCGCCTGGGTATCGTCGTACGCCTTGCGCGTCGTGCACGTGTTGCTCGGGCACTGCGCGATCGCGGTGTTGTAGTCCGACCGCGCGATCAGCGCGACGTAGCTCGCGACGCCGAGCGCGACCCCGCCGCCGGCGGCGAGCCCGATGCCGGCGTAGAGCCGCGGCTTGTCGCGCGGCGGCGCCGGCGGGGCGGCCGCGGGTGGGGGCGCCTGCACGACCTGGTGGACGACCACGGTCGGCGGCGTCGGCACCTCGACCGGAATGCGCTTGTGGTCGCCGAGCGCGAGCGTGATCGTCGTCGTCTTCGGCGGCACGCCGGGCACGCGCACCTCCATCGTGTGCTGGCCGGGCTCGAGGATCATGTCGCCGCCGAGCACCGACCGCTCGGCCTCCTTGCCGTCGAGCAGGAACACCGTCGACGGATCGGCGTTCGCGGCGACCTCGAGCGTCAGGTGCGGCACCTTCGGCGTCAGCTCCTCGACCTTCTTGTGCGCCGCCTTCGCGCGGTTGTCGTGCCTGGCCGCCGCGAGCCGCTCGGCCTCCTGGAACGCCTTGAGCGCCGCCGCGACGTGGCCCCACTCCTCGTAGCAGAGCGCGATGTTGAGCTGCGTGCCGATCGCCGGATCGGCCTGCTGGCTCTGCTCGAACGCGGTGCACGCGAGCGCGTACTCCTTGTTCGCGAGATAGCGGCGGCCGTCGTCGAACAGCTTGTCCGCGCGTTTCTTCTCGGCGGGCCCGGCGACCGCGGTCGACATCACTCCCACGACTGCGCACGCGACGAGCAGCCTCATCGCGCCGATCGTATCACCACCAACTACTGCTTCACGAGTACCCGGCCCGAACGCGCCGGCACGGTGATGTCGAGCGTGCCGTCGCCGGCGACGGTGTAGGTCTTGCCGTCGCTCGTCGGCATCACGTCGACGAGTGTCGTGCCCGGCGGAAACGACGTGTGCAGGCACGTGTTGCCGGTGTTCGCGCACGTCTCGCTCGTCTGCGTGCTCGCGTTGAGCACGACGAGCGCCATCTCGTTGCCGACGTCGTTGCGCTCGAACGCGAAGATGCCCTCGTCGCGCGCGCCGGTGCCCGACGTCGTCGTCGAGTAGATCGGCGTGACCTGGCCGCGGCGCAGCGCCGAGTGGTCCTTGCGCATCTTGATGAGGCTCTGGACGAGCTTGAACGTGTCGTTCGTGGTGTCGAACGGCGGGTAGTTCATCGCCTGGTTGCCGAGGAACATGTCCTCGCGGTTCTTCGGATCGACGCCGCCATTGAACAGCTGCTCGGTGCCGTAATACAGGCACGGGATGCCGTCCCACGTGTAGAGGTACATCAGCGCGACGCGCAGCTGGTTCGGATCGGTCTTCTCGAACATGAACCGCGGCAGATCGTGGTTGTCGAGGAAGTTGACGAGCACCTGCTGCGGCGCGAGGCCGATGCCGCCGTCGGCGGGCATCGCGTGCGGCACCGGCTGGTAGTCCGGTCCCGCCGGGTAGCCGTTCTGCATGCACCACGGATCGGTCGTGTTGCGGCCGGTGCGCGAGTTGTAGAGGCACTCGATGTTCTTCGTCGGCTGGCCGAGGCCGAACACGTTGTCGATGACGCGGTACTTCTGCGAGAAGTAGAACACCGAGTCGAAGCGACCGAACGAGCCCTGCGCGTCCTGGCCGCCCCA
>JBLMXA010000141.1:0-12960 GCA_050257515.1 Acidobacteriota bacterium
CGTCGCCGGTGACGATGCGGTGCATCGTGTCGAAGTCGCTGTCGGCGCGGAAGCAGCGGTGCTGCGTCGAGATCTCGTAGAGGATGATGCCGAGCGAGAACACGTCGCTGCGGCGATCGACCTCGCGCCCGCGGCACTGCTCGGGCGCCATGTACGCGAACTTGCCCTTGATGATGCCGCTCTGGGTCTCGACCGAGCGGCTCGTCGCCTTCGCGATGCCGAAGTCGAGCAGCTTCACCGCGCCGTCGTAGCCGATCATGATGTTCGACGGCGACACGTCGCGGTGGACGATGCCGAGCGGCGTGCCGTCGGGGCCGCGCCGCTCGTGCGCGTGGTGCAGACCCGCGGCCGCACCGGCGACGACGGTGAGCGCGAGCTCGAGCGGGATCCGCGTGCCCTGGCTGCCGGCCTTCGCGAGCAGCGCGCGCAGGTCCTGACCGTGCACGTACTCCATCGCGAGGTAGTGAATCCCCACGTCCTCGCCGACCTCGAACACCTGCGCGACGTTCTGGTGGTTCAGACACGCTGCCAGACGTGCCTCGTCGAGGAACATCTGCACGGCCGTGTGATCGTTGGCGCGCTCCGGTGTGATGAGCTTCAGCACCACGTGCCGCTCGAAAGCTCCGATACCAGTCGAGCGACCGATGTAGATGCGCGCCATGCCGCCGGCCGCGAGCGGCATGAGCAGCTCGTACTTCCCCAGACGCGTCGGTAGACCCGACGCTGTGGCCGCGGCCGGCACGGACGAAGATCGTTTCATCCCGGGGGGTTCAAGTCAAGCAAACGCCCCGGGAGCGGCCAACGATCTCGCGCATGTACGGCGTGTTCGCACTTCGGTGCCGTACCAGCTGGAAGGTGTTCCAGCTAGGAGCCAGCGAGGGTCATGTGCGACACGCGGAACGTCGGCGCGGCGGTCGCGCTGCGCAGCTGCAGGTCGTCGGCGACCGCGTCGATCCGCTTCAGGATCTGGTCGAAGTTCGCGGCGATCGTGACCTCGCTGACCGGCCGGGTCAGCTCGCCGTTCTCGATCCAGAAGCCCTGCGCGCCGCGCGAGAAGTCGCCGGTGACCGGGTTGAACCCGAAGCCCATAAGGGCGGTCACGTACAGCCCGCGCGGCGTGTCGCGCATCAGCTGCTCCCGCGTCATCGTGCCCGCTTGCATCACCAGGTTGGACGTCGTCGGCCCCGGGTTGCCGCCGACGCCGCGCCCCGCCGAGCCGGTGGACGCCCGGCCGAGCTTGCGTCCGGAGTACACGTCGCACAGGACCGGCTTGAGCACACCCTGGTCGACGACCAGGTTCTTGCGGGTCGGCAGGCCGTCGCCGTCGAACGGCCGCGAGCCCGGCGCGCGCGGGATCAGCGGATCGTCGACGATCGTGACGAGCTTGCTCGCGATCCGCTCGCCTTCCTTGCCGATCAGGTAGCTCGATTTGCGCCAGAACGACGACCCGTTCGCGACCGAGAACACGGTGCCGACGATCGAGCGCGCGACCTCGGGGTCGAACACGATCGGGCACTCGGTCGTCTCGACCTTCTTCGCGCCGATCGTCGCGACGGTGCGGCGCGCGGCCTCGATGCCGACCGCCTCGGCCGCCTCGAGCTGCGACAGGAACCGCGATGCGGTCCACCAGTAGCCGTTGCGCTTCTTCGGGTTGCCGGGATCGGTCTCGTCGTCGCAGAGCGGCTCGACGACGAGCGACGCGTAGCTGCCGCGATAGCCGCCGACGAACCCGCCGCTCGTCGCGAACGCCGTCGCGCCGAGCACGCGCGACCACGTCGCGCCCTCGGAGTTGGTGATGCGCTTGTCGTGGCGGCGCGCCGCGGCCTCGCCGTTCTTCGCCTCGCGCAGCGCCCACGCCGCGTCGACCTCCGCCACCTCGGGATCGTAGAGGTCGAGCTCCGGCAGCGGCGGCTTCGCGAGCAGCGCCGGATCCGGCGGCAGCGCGAGCTCGTCGGGCTCGGCGAGCTTCGCGAGCTCGACCGACTCGGCGCACAAGGCCTCGAGCGCGTCGCGCCGCAGGTCGCTCGTGTACGTGACCGCGCGGCGCGCACCGACGAGCACGCGCAGGCCGAGCGCGCGGCTGCCCGCCTCCTGGACGAGCTCGGGCTCGCCGAGGCGGACCTTCGCGGTCAGCTCGCTGCCGTCGCGCACGAGCACCTCGGCGTGATCCGCGCCCGCCTTCTTCGCGAGCTCGACCGCGAGCTGCGCGACATCGCACAGCTCCTTGACCGTTGCTTCCGTCACCTGTGTCGCGCTCACGCCTGCGTCCCTCCGACCGTGATCGCCGCGATCCGCACCGTCGGCGTGCCGACGTTCACCGGCACGCTCTGGCCATCCTTGCCGCAGGTCCAGATCCCGTCGGACAGCTCGTAGTCGTTGCCGAGCATGTCGACGCGACGGAGCACGTCGGGCCCGTTGCCGATCAGGTTGACGCCCTTGAGCGGCGCGGTCAGCTTGCCATCCTCGATCAGGTAGCTCTCCGACAGCGAGAACACGAAGTCGCCGTTGGAGATGTTGACCTGACCGCCCGAGAACCGCTTCGCGTAGATCCCGCGCTTGACGGTCTTCAGGATCTCGTCGGGCGAGTGCGGGCCGGCGAGCAGCGACGTGTTCGTCATCCGCGGCAGCGGCATCGCGCGGAACGACTCGCGGCGGCCGTTGCCGCTCGGCTCGACGCCGAAGTGCTTCGCGCTCAGCCGGTCGTGCATGTAGCCGACGAGCACGCCGTTCTCGATCAGCACGTTCTTGCGCGCGGCGTAGCCCTCGTCGTCGACGTTGATCGCGCCGCGCGAGCCGGAGATCGTGCCGTCGTCGACGACCGTGCACAGCGGCGACGCGACCTGCTTGCCGAGCTGGCCGGAGTAGTTCGACGTCTGCTTGCGGTTGAAGTCGGCCTCGAGGCCGTGGCCGACCGCCTCGTGGAGCAGGATGCCGGAGTCGCCCGGGCCGAGCACGACGCACATCTCGCCGGCCGGCGCGTCGACCGCGTCGAGCATCGCGATCGCGACGCGCGCCGCCTCCTTGCCGTGCGCCGCGGCCTCGTGGTCGACGTCGCGGAAGTACTCCATGCCGTAGCGGCCGCCGCCGCCGCCCGAGCCGGACTGGCGCTTGCCCTTGTCCTCGGCGACCGCGCGCACGCCGATGCGGATCATCGGCTGGACGTCGTGCGCCATGCGGCCGTCGGAGGTGAACACGAGCACCTCCTTGATCGCCTCGGCGAAGCTCGCCTCGACCTTGACGATGCGCGGGTCGTACGCGCGCGCGGCCTTGTCGGCGGCGCGCAGCAGCGCGAGCTTGTCGATCGCCGGCGCGACGAGCGATGGCGCGGGCACCGCGTAGAACTGCGGCGCCTTGACCTGCGCGATCGACGCGATGCCGACGGGCTTCGCGCCGCCGCCGCTGGCGATCTGGCCGGCCGTGCGCGCGGCGTGCGCCATCTTCTCCCACGCGAGATCTTCGGTGTAGGCGTAGCCGGTCGCGTCGCCCTTGGTAACGCGGACGCCGAGGCCGAGCGTGATGCCGCGGCCGAGCGTCTTGACCTGCTCCTCCTCGAGCACGTAGTCCGCCGACACGCGGAACTCGAAGTAGAGGTCGGCGTAGTCGCCGCCGGCCTCGAGCGCGAGGCCGAGGAGCCGCGTCGCGAGCTGCGCGTCGATCGCGCTCGCGCCGCCGGGCGAGAACGGCGCACGCAGCGCCGCGGGGAGGGTGGTCGCCATAGGGCGCACCATAGCAAGGGCACGTCCGGATGCCCCTGGTGGACCAAGGAATTCCTAGGTCTCGATTCCCTGTTCTCGATTCCCTATTCGTCAGGCCTTCGCCTCGCGGCCCGCGATCTTCGCGAGCGCGCCCTCGGCGGCCTCGACCGCGGCCTTGATCTCGGCCTCCCAGCCGCCGAGCCACAGCCGACCGAACGCGCCGAACGTGATCGCCTCGAGCAGGTGGATCGGCGCGGCCTTCTCGGCCTCGTTCGCCGCGATCGCCGCGTAGGCCGCCGGGTAGACCTCGAGGATGTACAGCGACTGGTCGGCGACGATCATGTCGCCGTGGCGCATGCGGTTGATGAGCTGGCTCTGCTCGCCGGCGACGCCGGTGATGATCTGCGACGAGATCACCCTCGGCTTGAGGCGATCCTCGCGGCGCACGCCCATGCGGTCGACGATCGCGTCGACCGCGGCCTCGACCTGGCCCTTGTCGCGATCGTGCAGCTCGAGCATGCCGTACGCGCGCTCGACGATCTGCATGCCGGGGCGGCAGCGCGTCGTCTTGAGCGCGACGTCGGTGAGCTGGTTGATCGCGATGCCCGGCGCGATCTCGATGAACGCGGCGGCTTCCTTCTCGAGCGGCATGAACCCGGCGCACACGGTCTGCAGGAACCCGGTCAGCTGCGGCTGCAGCGAGTCGAGGACGGTCAGCGCACGGAGCTCCATAAACGCTCGCGGACGCTACCACAGCTAGCGGTAGGCCCAGTGGATGCCGAGCGCCTCGCCGCGCGCCGCCGTCGTCGCCACGAAGTCGCGCCACACGCGGTCCGCGCCGTACCGGTCCGCGCACGGCGAGTGCGCGGCGAGCTCGGAGGCCGCGCCGCGCACGTCGCCGGCCGAGACGAGCGCGAGGTGCGCCCCGCCGCCGAGCAGGCGCGCCGGCGCGGCGCCGAACAGGCACGCGAGCACCGGGGACGGACCCCATTGCGGCACCTCGGCGAGCTGGAACTGCTGCTGGACGAGCCGGCGCGTCATGGCGTCGTCGGGCAGCTGCCTGAACATGAAGTAGCGGCCGTGCTCGGCGAGCGTGCGGGCGACCTCGCGCTGGCCTGCGGGCGCGTACCACGTCGCGAGCTCCATGACGGCGAGCCGACCGAGCGCCTGGCGCCGCAGCCCGTCGGAGACCGTCGGCTCGTGCGCGCGCAGCGACGTGCGGTTGGCGGGCGCGCTCGGGACCTCGACGTGCTCGCGCGTCCGCACCATCGGCTCGAGCTCGTCGGCCCCCGCGGGCGCCGTCGCCGGCAGCCCGGTGTAGATCGCGCAGATCCCCACCGCGGAAGCTTAGCGGATGCCGTTGTCGCAGACGCACAGGCCGCTGACCGTCGTGCTGTCGGTGCACGTACCCTCGCCCTGGATGCGCGGGCACGGATCGCCGGTACCGGACGCCGGCAGCGTGCACTCGATCGTCGGCGACGTACCGGACATCTGCGCCGGCCCGCCGATCTGCTCGAAGCAGACCTCGCCGTTGGGGCACGCGCACGCCGCGGTCGACGAGCCCGAGCCCGACCCCGAGCCCGAGCCGGACTTCGAGCCGCACGCGCCGGGCGAGCACGTGCACGACGGATCGTTCGGCGGGCACGCACACCCGGTGCCGAAGTACATGCAGGCCGGGTCCGCGTTACAGCTCGTCGCGTCGGTGTAGAGCGCGCAGCTGTCGCCGGTGATCACCGGCTCGTTCGTGCTCGCCTTGTGATCGGTGCACGATGCGACGAACAGCAGCAGGGCGGCGAGTCGGGTCATGGGCGGGAGGTACAGCAAGCTCTTTGCCAGCGTAACACCCGAGCATCACGTGCCGGGATCTCAGTTTTTCGAGGCTAGCCGCGGCGTTTCCCGAACGTCCGCCCCTGGCCGCGCGCGGCGTGCGGCCGGCCTCGGGGTTCGGGCCTCGCGCCTCCACGGAGCGGGCGACGCGGTTCTTCCTTGTGCGGAGGTCCGAGGCCCGACGCCGCAGGCCCCGCCTCCGCCTCCGCGCGGGCCTTGGCGCGCGCGCGCCGGGGCATGTCCGTCGCCTCGCGCTCGGCTCGCCACCTGCCGCGCGCGACCGGGCCGCGCGGCAGACCGGCCTTGTCACGCAGCTCGTTGAGCTCCTGCTGCGTGAGCTCGCGCGCGTCGCCGACGCGCAGGTGATGGAACGACAGGTTCGCGAACGCGACGCGCTGGAGCTTGTCGACGCGGTAGCCGAGCGTCTCGAGCATGCGGTGGATCTGGCGCTGCTTGCCCTCGTGCAGCGTGATCGCGAGCCACGTGTGCTTGCTCTCGCCGGGCAGCGGCACGACCTCGGCCGGCAGCGTCGTCGTGCCGTCGTCGAGGCGGACGCCGGCGCGCAGCGCCTTCATGTGCTCGGGCTTGAGCTGCCCGTGGATCTTCACGTGGTACGTCTTCGGCACGTGGCTGGCCGGCGCGAGCAGCTTGGCCGCCAGCTCGCCGTCGTTCGTCAGCAGCAGCACGCCCTCGCTGTAGAAATCGAGCCGGCCGACCGGCCGCACGGGCACCGGCAGGTTCGGCAGGTAGTCCATCACCGTCGGCCGGCCGCGGTCGTCGGAGACCGCGGTGATGCAGCCCTTGGGCTTGTTGAACACGACGTAGAAGTAGTCGTGCGCCATCACCGCCTCGTCGTCGACCGTCACCGAGTCGCGCTCGGGATCGATCTTCGAGCCGAGCACCCGCACGATCTGTCCGTTCACCTTCACGCGGCCGGCGGTGATCAGCTCCTCGGCCTTGCGCCGCGCGGCGACGCCGGCGCCGGACAAGAACTTCTGGAGCCTGACGAGCATGGCGGCTACAGGCTACAGGCTTCAGGCTTCAGGTGCGGAATCGGAGATCGATTCATCGACGGGCTCGTCGGCGGGCTCGGGCGGGATCTCGGCGTCGTGCGCGTGCGCGAGCACGTCCGCGCCCTGCTCTGCCGCTGCTGCGCCTGGTGCCTGTCGCGTGTCGCCTGTCGCCTGCTCCGTGTCATCGCCGAGCTTGGCGGTCATCACCTGCCGGCTCTCCGCCGTCAGCTCGCTGTACTCGCGGAGCGTCGGCAGCTCGCGCAGATCGGACAGGCTGAAGAAATCGAGGAACTCCTTGGTCGTGCCGTACAGCAGCGGGCGGCCGACCTCCTCCTTCTTGCCGAGGATGCGCACGAGCGAGCGCTCGGCGAGCACGCGCAGCGTGTTCGACGAGTCGACGCCGCGGATCTCGTCGATCTCGGGACGCGTGATCGGCTGGCGGTACGCGACGATCGCGAGCGTCTCGAGCTGCGCGCGCGTCAGCCGCACCGGCCGGCCGGCGACCAGCTGCTGGACCCACGACGAGAACTGGGTCGCGGTGCGGAACTGGTACCCGCCCGACACGGTCTGCAGCACGATGCCGCGCTCCGCGTAGTCCGCGGCGATCTCGGCGAGCACGGCCTCGATCTTCTTGACGTCCGAGATGCGGGTCAGCTGGCGCAGCCGCTGCACGGTGACCGGCTTCTCCGCCGCGAACACCAGCGCCTCGACGAGGTGCTTGAGCTGCGGGCCGTCGAGCTGCTGCGGCAGCGACGCGGCCTCCGCCTCGGGTTCGATCTCGAGGTCTTCGGAATCGGCCTCGGCCTCGCCGGGCTCGATCGACGGCTCGGGCTCGGGCTCGGCGGATTCAGGCGCGGCGACGAACGCGTCGGCGAGCTCCTGCGCGTCGTGGGGAGCGCTCCCCTCGGCGATGACTTCCTCCGGAACTGGCTCGTCGCTATTCACGGCAACCAGACCCTTACCACAGCCCCGTGACAGTCACCGATAATCGTCGCGGTGCGCGACGGTCTGCTCGACCCGCGCGCGGAGATCGTCCGTCGCGCGCTCGATGGTGATCTCGGCGTCCGGCTCGAGCTGGCTGACCTTGACGAGCCGGAGCTTGGCCATCTCGAGCAGCGCCAGGAACGTCACCACGCACTCGTGGCGAACCTCGTCCAGCGCGCGCGGCAGGCCGTCCTGAAGGAACGAGAACATCGACGTGAACGAGAAGCTGCCCTCGCGCTCGAGGCGATCGGTCAGCTCGGCGATCTTCTGGCTGACGCTCAGCCGGTCGATCAGCACGTTGTGCGTGACCTTGATCTTGGCCTGCCGGACGACCCGGTCGAACGCCTCGATCAGCTTGTGCACCGGGAACGGCGCGAGCGGCGCCTCGGCGTCGGCGTCGACACCCTCGCCGACCGCGTCCTCGGTCGGCGCGCCGCGGCTCCACACGTTGCGGCCGACGACCGGGCGCTCGCCGAGCTTGCCCGCCGCCTCCTTGTACTTCTGGTACTCGAGCAGGCGCCGGATCAGCTCGGCGCGCGGGTCGGCGGCATCCTCGATGTCGCCCTCGCCGTGCTCGCCGTCTTCCTCGAGCGGCTCGGGCGACGGCAGCAGCTCGCGCGACTTGATGTGGCACAGCGTCGCCGCCATCAGCAGGTACTCGCCGGCGATGTCGATGTCGAGGCCGGCCATCGCGTCGAGGTACTCGAGGTACTTCTCGGTGACGAACGCGATCGGGATGTCGAGGATCGACAGCTCGTGCTGCTTGACGAGGTGCAGCAGCAGATCGAGCGGGCCCTCGAACACGTCGAGCGCGACTTGGTAGCTGCTTTCCATCAGTAGAGCCCGAACAGACCGTACAGGTGGTTCGTGCAGAATTCAGCAGGCACCTGGAAGATCCTCGCGATCTGCGGGATCAGCACGAGCGCCATCACGAGGAACGGCCCGAACCGCGCGTACTCCTCGTACTTGCTGCGGTGCTTGTACGGCATCAGGCCCTCGGCGACGTGGCCACCGTCGAGCGGCGGCACGGGCACGAGGTTGAAGAAGAACAGGATGAAGTTCGTGAGCACCGTGAAGTAGAGGATCTTGCTGAGGTTGCCGTCGGGGGCGATCACGTGCTGCTGGAGCAGGATCGAGTGGACGCAGCCGACGACGACGCCGAGCAGCACGTTCATCGCCGGGCCGGCGACCGCGACGAGGATCTGCGCGGTCGCCATCCGCCACTTGCGGTGGATGCGCGACGGCTGCCACTGCACCGGCTTGCCCCAGCCGAAGCCGCCGCCGAGGCCGCCGCCGGAGACGTAGAGGCCGCCGATCAGCGGTAGCAGCAGCGTGCCGATCGGATCGGCGTGCGCCAGCGGGTTCAGCGTGACGCGGCCCTGGCGGCGCGGCGTGTCATCGCCCAGGAGATTCGCCATCATCGCGTGGCCGAACTCGTGGATCGCGACCGACGCGACCAGCACGATCACGCTGATCAGAACCCACTTGAGTTGCTCCGCGGTGATGCTCACGGCGTCTGTGGACTATGGCCGCGCCCGTCGTCGCATGCAAGAGCGCAAATTCTTGCGCGATCTCCCGGACGGCGGTTCGATCCCGAGATGGCGCGCAGGCTCGCGATCGACGACGCGATCGACGTGTTTCTCGACCACTGCAAGGTCGAGCGCGGGCTCGCCGCGCACACGCTCGACGGCTACGGCCGTGACCTCGCGAGGTTCGCGCGGCTGCTCGCCGACCGCGGCCGCGCCGACATCGACGACGTCGTCGCCGCCGACGTCACCGATCACCTGATCGGGCTCGCCGCCGCCCGGCTGGCCGCGCGCAGCCGCGCCCGCGCGCTCGTCGCGATCCGCGGGCTGTTCCGCCACCTCGTCGCCGAGCGCTGGCTCGACGCCGACCCGAGCGAGCTCGTCGACCCGCCGCGCAGCGCGCGCCGGCTGCCCGGCGTGCTCGGCGAGGACGCGGTCGCGCGCCTGATCGCGACGCCGCCCGACACGCCGCGCGGCCGCCGCGACGCCGCGATGATCGAGCTCGCGTACGCCTCGGGGCTGCGCGTGTCGGAGCTGGTGAAGCTCGCGATCGGCGATCTCAACCTCAACGCCGGCTTCGTGCGCGTCACCGGCAAGGGCGCGAAGACCCGGCTCGTGCCGGTCGGCGGCATCGCGCGCGAGCGGCTCGCGCGGCTGGTCGCCGAGGATCGCCCGCGCTGGCTCAAGGATCCGGCGGAGAAGGCGCTGTTCCTCACCGAGCGCGGCCGCGGGATGACGCGCCAGGCGTTCTGGAAGAGCCTGCGCGGCTACGCGCGGCGTGCCGGCGTGCGGCTGCCATCGGGCGAGGTGTCGCCGCACAAGCTGCGCCACTCGTTCGCGACCCACCTCGTCGAGAACGGCGCCGACCTGCGCGCGGTGCAGGCGATGCTCGGCCACGCCGACATCTCGACGACGCAGATCTACACGCAGGTGTCGCGCGCGCGCGTGATCGAGCAGGCGCGCAAACATCCGCGGGCGCGGTAGATCTCCTGGTCGTACTCGTACTCGTGCTCGTACTCGTACTCGTACTCGTACTCGTACTCGTACTCGTGCTCGATCTTCGACGTCGCTGATCGAGCACGAGCACGAGCACGAGCACGAGCACGAGTACGATTTTCGGATACGCTCCGCGCGTGGGGTTCCGTCGCGTGTGGCTCGGTGCCGCGTTGCTGTCGTGCGGCGGCTCGCAGCACACGACCACGTCCGCACCCACGCCGGTGAGCGTCAAGACCTACCGCCCGCTCGGCATCCGGGCCGACGCGAAGGCGCCGCGCCAGGCGGTGATCCTCGGCACCGACGCGAACGACGGCTCGACCGTGCTGCCGCTGCCGGCCGCGCAGGCGACCGGACGCGTCGACGCGATGTTCGTGAGTACCGGCGGCGGCGGGCTGTCGCCGATCGAGCTCGCGACCGCGCCGGACCTCGACGGCGGCGTGCAGGTCGCCACCGGCCCCGCGTGGCGCGCGGGCGTCTGGGGCGCGGCGATCGTCGCCGCGAGCGTGCTCGACAAGGACGTCACCGACTTCACGTTCTCGGCGACATCCGGCGGCGTCAGCGACGGCGCGTCGGCGTCGGCGCTGATCGCGGCGGGCTTCCTCGCGACGTTGACCGGCGCGCCGATCGATCCGCAGGCGACGATGACCGGCATCCTCGATCCCGACGGCGCGATCGGCCCGGTCGACGGCCTCCCGGAGCAGCTCCTCGGCGCGATCGCCCAGGGCAAGAAGAAGCTCGGCTACCCGATCGGGATGCGGATGGCGCGCTCGGAGGCGAGCGGCCAGCCCGTCGATGTCGAGGAGCTCGCGAAGGCGCACGGCGCCCGGGCGATCGCGATCGCCGACGCCCACGACGCGTACCGGCTGCTCACCGGCAAGCAGCTGCCGCGAGCCGTGCCGGTCGCGGAGGCCGACATGGCGCTCGATGCCGCCACGACGAAGCTGCTCGAGGGCAAGTACCTCACGTGGCAGCAGCAGGTCGCCCAGCGGTGGGCGACGATCGTCCAGCTCGACAGCGCCGGCCGGCTGCCGGCGACGCTCGTCGCGATGCGCGATCACGCGAAGCAGCTCGTCGACGCCGCGGAGAAAATGCACCGGCAGGGCCGCGCGGCGCCGGCGTACGTCCGCATCCTCACCGCCGCGGTCTACACGCAGGCGACGGCCGACACCTACGAGCTGCTCGCGAAGGTGCAGGCCGGCGACCTCGCCGGCGCCGGCGCGATGCTCGGCAAGCTCGCCGAGCGCGGCAAGGCGGCCGCCGGCGTGCTCGACGAGATCGGCCAGCGCCAGCCATCGACGCTCGGCGGCCACCTGACGATGATCGCGGCGTTCGAGACCGCGCTCGCGAGCTGGGTGTCGGGCGTCCACGCCGCGCGCACGGTCGCGGCCGCGCAAGACGCGCTCAAGTCGGTCGCGTTCGCCCACGCGAGCAAGGCCGAGCTCGGCGCGCCCGCGTTCGCCGACACGCTCGTCGCCGCGCTCGCGCCCGCCGCGGTGTTCTCCGCCGCCGCCGGTGTGGGCGCCGAGGTCGCGCGCGAGGAGCTCGAGCTCGAGGCGAGCCGGAGCGTCGACTACACGTGCTCGATCCCGGACGTCCGGCGGGTGGCGAGCTCGTTCCAGGCGGCCGCCGCGGCGGGCCTCGACTACCTCGACGCGCTGCTCGTCGAGCCGCTCGCGAAGCGCGCGAGCCTGCCCGTGGACGACGCGCGCCAGCGCCTCGGCTCCCGCGAGCCCGACTACCTCGTCACGTGGATGGCGTCGCGCCTGGGCAGCGGCGAGGGCCTGCCGCACGAGCTGCAGGTGAAGTGGGGCGCGCAGTCGCTCGCGTGGAGCCTGCTGTCGCTCGCCGGCAGCGAGCTCGCGTACGACGACGCCGGCCTTCTGATCTCGAAGCACGCCTCGCTCGGCGTCAAGACCGACGACGGCGGCAAGCTCACCGGCCTCGCGCACGACGAGGCACTCGACCCGATGCTGGCGACCGCCGAGCGCAGCGCGCGGGCGAGCGCGCGCGCCGCCCGGATCGCGACCGGCGCGATTCCCGTGCCGGCCAAGCTCGCCTATCAGGCCGCGATGCTCGAGCGCGACGGAGACCTGTCCGCCAAGCTCGACGCGCTGAGACAGTTCCGGACCGCGAGTGCGATGTCGCAGATCGCGGTGATGCTCGCGCGGAACTAGGCTCAATAGGGAATAGGCAACAGAGAACCGGGAAGTCTGAATCTTCCGGACATTCTCAGCTCTCGGTTCCTTGTTGCCTATTGCCTATTCTCTGCCCGCGCCGCCCGCGGTCGTCGCCCGATGGCCCCTCAGCAGCTCGGCGATGTCCTTCTGCCCCGCCGGATCCTCGATCAGCGCGAGGTTCTGCTCGGCGAGCGCGCGGTCCTCGAGCACGATCTCGATCGCGCGGCGCGCGCCGATCAGGCCCGACGCGCGGCCGGGCATCTGCACCGCCCAGTCGGCGACGCCGGCCTTACCGACGACGTCGACGATCCACGCGAGGTCGGCGCGGAAGCGGGCCTCGCTGTAGCCCTTCGCGTCGCCGAGGCCGAACCACAGGATCTTCTGGAACTTCAGCCGGCGCCCCGGCGGCAGCAGCATCGTCTCGCGCGCGTCGGCGGTCGCACGGCTCGCGCGGAGCAGGCGCGAGAGCTTGCCGCAGAGCCGCCAGTCGGCGAGACCCGCGGCGCCGCGCAGCGGACGATCGTCGCGAAACACCGGCAGCACGAGGCAGTCGCGCGCGGTCTCGTCCCAGCGCGCGAGTTCGAGCGGCAATTCGGTCAGCATGTCCTAGTCTTCCGGAGTGCGGCCGACCGCGGTCGCGATGCGATCGAGCACGCCGTTGACGAACGCCGAGGACTCCGCGGTGCCGAACCGCTTCGCGAGCTCGACGGCCTCGTTGATCACGACCTTGACCGGCACGTCG
>JBLMXA010000142.1:0-8050 GCA_050257515.1 Acidobacteriota bacterium
ACGTCGAACATCGCGAAGTACGGCACGCGCAGCGCGTCGGCGAGCTTCGGCCGGCGCGCGATCGCCTCCGGCGAGGGCACCGGCTCGTGAAAGCCGCGCAGCGAGAACCCGGCGGCGAGCAGCCACGCGAACCAGTCGGCGAGCGGTGCATGCCGCGCGGTCGTCGTGAACTGCGTCGGCCAGCGCTCCCACTCATACTGCCGCGGCCCGCGATCGAAGTAGCGATCGATGCACAGGTGCTGCTTGGCGCCGCGCTCGTCGCGCTCCCAGAACCGCACCGGCGGGTTGCTGCACGGGTGCTCGATCGACGCGACGAAGCGGCCGCCCGGGCGCAGCACCGCACGCACCGCGCGCAGCACCGCAGGTGGATCGGGCATGTCCTGCAGCGCGAGGCACGACGCCGCGAGATCGAACGAGCCGGCGGCAAACCGCTCGCCGAGCGCGACCGCGTCGAGCTCCTCGTACGTGCTGCCCGCGTCCTCGGCGCGCGCGAGCTCGATCATCCGCGGCGAGATGTCGATGCCGGTCGCGGTCGCGCCGGCGCCGGCGACGAGGCGCGTGAGGTAGCCGGCGCCGCAGCCGACGTCGAGCACGGACAGCCCGCGCACGTCGCCGACGACCGCGAGCTGCGCCGGGCCGAAGAACTCGAAGCGGTAGAAGTCGAGCCCATCGCGCTGGCCGCGCGCGTAGCCATCGGCCGCGCGGTCCCACGCCGCGCGCACGCTCTCGTCGTCGAACGCCACGCGGCCCTACAACCCGAATTTGGAAGAGGCGAACACGGTCTCGAGCAATTGATCGACCTCGCGGATCATGCGCGCCGCGGCGTCGCCGGGCAGCGACGCGAGCGCGACCTTGATCTCGTTGAGGTTCTTGAGCTGGCTGAACAGCTGGATGTCCGACAGCTCGGTGCCGCTCGTCAGCAGCTCGCGGATGAGGCCGAGCTCGGTGAGCAGGTCGTCGAGGCTCGCCGACGGACCGATGAAGCGGCGCTCGTCGGGGTGCTCGCGATAGTACGAGTCGACGACCGGGTTGATGATCTCCTCGAGCAGCTCGACCTGATCGAGGTTGTTCCAGATGTGGCGGAGGATGAAGAAGTCGCCGTCGTGGACGCGCGTGCGGCCGTCGAACACGGCGCTCGCGGCGAACAGCTTCAACAGCTTCACCGCGCGGCGATCGCTGACGCTGATCCCCTCGCTGCGGATCTGGAACACGAGCCCCTTGTACTTCGTCAGGAACTCCTCGGGGAACACCATGAACTTGTCGAAGTTCTGCTGGATCGAGCGCAGCTCGCGCGCGCTCGTCACCGGGCGCAGCTCGCCGGTGCGCTGGCCCGCCGCGTCGATGCCGCGGCCGGTCATCTTGCGCAGCTCGAGCGACACGCCCTTCTTCATCAGCTCGTGGAAGTGATAGCTGTCGAGGTTGTCGCTGAGCACGCGGACGAGGAAGCGGTCGAACATCGCCGCGAGGTTGTCGTCGTTGGGGACCTCGTTCGACGCCGCGAACAGCGAGATCAGCGGCACGCTGACGACCTCGGGGCCGTTCTGGAACTTGCGCTCGTTGATGACGTGGAGCAGCGAGTTCAAGATCGCCGAGTTCGACTTGAAGATCTCGTCGAGGAACACGATCTCGGCGGTCGGCAGCATGTGCTCGAGGCGGCGCGTGTAGCGGCCCTCGCGGAACGCCGAGATGTCGACCGGGCCGAACAGCTCGTTCGGCTCGGTGAACCGCGTCAGCAGGTACTCGAAGTAGCGCGCGTCGATCAGCTTCGCGAACATGTCGATCATCGCCGACTTCGCGGTGCCGGGCGGGCCGACGATCACCATGTGCTCGCCGGCGATCGCCGAGATCGTCATCAGCCGGATGATCTCCTGCTTGTCGAGGAACTGTGCGCCCATCTGGCGAGCGAGGTCCTGGAACGATGCGCTGACCCGCGCGACGTCGACGGCGAAGCTGCGCGGTGTGGGCGGAGGCGCGACCATTCTCGTGCGTCACATTACCCGAAAACGCTTCGGACACACGTGCACGGCGAGAAGTTAATTCGGGCAGAATGCCCCGCGACGAGGCAGTCCGCCTCGTGCGGACAGCCGTGCACACCGTGGCATCCCGTGGGGTTGGC
Source organism: Acidobacteriota bacterium (assembly GCA_050257515.1). GTDB lineage: Bacteria > Myxococcota_A > Polyangia > Haliangiales > Haliangiaceae > JABFXX01. The sequence continues at coordinate 2,117 of JBLMXA010000142.1, forward strand.
GCGCGCTCGTTCGGCGCAACGCGTGCATTGCCGACCGCCGTTCCATTCCCCTACAGGTGAACCATGCTCCATCGCTTCGTGCTCCTCGCGCTGTTCGCAGGTTGTACCGCCACGGTCCAGTCGGCTCCGCCGGTCAGCCCGCAGCCGCCGCCTCCGCCGCCTCCCTCGGGTGGAGTCGTCGTCGCGCAGCCGCCGCCTCCGCCGGCGCCGCAGAGCCATCCGGCCTACCTTCACGCGCTGACCGACCTCCGCCACGCGCGCGCGTACCTCGTGCGGCCGGCGAGCGTCGTCATCAAGTGGGACGAGAACCGCGCGATCCGCGACATCGATGCGGCGATCGCCGAGATCAGGCAGGCGTCGATCGATGACGGCAAGCCGCTGAGCGACCACCCGCCGGTCGACGCCGGCCTGGTGTGGGGCAACCGGCTGGACAAGGCGCTCGAGCTCGTCGAGACCGCGCGCCGCGACGTCAACCAGGAAGAGGACAACGCGTTCGCGCGCGGCCTCAAGAACCGCGCGCTCGGCCACATCGACCTCGCGGCGCGCGACCTCCGCGAGGGCATCGAGGAGGCGAACGCGATGGCGCACCAGCCGCCGCCTCCGCCGCCCGCGCCGCCGCCGCCCGCCGCGCACCCGGCGTACGCGATGGCGCTCGGCAACCTCCGCCACGCGCGCGCGCTGCTCGAGCGCCCCGCGCAGGCGGACGTGAAGTGGGACGAGCACAACGCGATCCGCGAGATCGACGGCGCGATCGAGGAGATCAAGGACGCGCGCATGGACGACGGCCAGCCGATCACCGAGCACCCGCCGATCCAGCCGGGTGTCGTCTACCGCGACCGGCTGCGCGAGGCGATGAAGCTGCTCGGCGAGGCCGCGCACGACCTCGAGCAACGCGAGGACAACGCGTGGGCCAAGCGCGACCGCAAGCGCGCGATCGCGCACGTGCGCAACGCCGAGCACGCGATCCACGAGGCGGTCGAGGATCGTCGCGAGGACAAGAAGCGCGGCCGCTAGACGGGTCCCAGCGAGATCAGCTCGGCCGGATCGCGCAGCGCCGGCCGCAGGTGACGGCGCAAGCGGGCGGCGAGCGCCTCGACGACGGACTCGGACAGCAGCTCCGCGGCCTGCTCGCGGTGCACGGACCACCGTGCGGCCAGCGCGGGCATCGCGTCGATGCCCGGCGGCTTCGCGAGCCGCGCGTCGACGAGCGCGAGCGCGCCGGGGAGCGCGAGCAGCGTCGCGAGCCCGCGCGGCCGCTGCGCGGCGACGTCGGGCGACAGCACGGTCGACAGCAGCGGCGACTTCGCGCGCGGCTCGCGGAACGTCAGCTCGCCGAGGCAGAACAGCGCGTTGAGGTGGACGAGGAACGCGGCGACCGCGCGCACGTCCGGCTCGTCGGGCGCGCGCTCGAGCATCTGCTCGAACGCGGCGGCGAGGCGCGCGGGACCGGCGATGACGTCGCGCGGCGCGCCGTCGGGGACGAGCTGGTACGCGATCGCGCGCGCGAGCTCGGCGTCGCGCAGCAGGAACACGGCGTCCTCCCAGTGCAGCGCCGGCGCGCCGGGGTGGCTGTCGAGCAGCTGCGTGAGCGGCGTGCGGCGCAGCAGCGTCGCGACGATCGGCGCGGTGTCGGGCACCGCGAGCAGCTCGTCGAAGCCGACGGTCGCGACGTCCTCGCGCACGCGGCGCAGGTTCTTCCACGCGGTGAGCCGGCGCGACGGCGTCTGACCGAGGAACTTCGCGCGCCCGGTCCACCACGACACCGTCGTGTCGCGGCGCGACAGGTGAAACAGGCTGTGGAGCAGCGCGTGGCGCGCCATCACGCGCGTGCGGTGCTTCGTCAGCGGCCGGCTGACCAGCGCGAGCGCGGTGTCGATGATGCGGCGGCGACTGCGATCGGTGACCGACCAGCGGTCCGCGCGCGGGTGCACGAGGAACAGCGCGTCGTGGAGGCCCGCCGCGAGCCGCAGCTCGTCGCCCTCGAGCACGAGCGCGGGCGGCCGCACGACGAGCGTCGACAGCACGGCGGTGCGCGCCTCGTCGACCGCGACCTGCTCGACCGAGGCGGCGTCGAGCTCGGACTCCCAGCGATCGACGTCGGCCATCGGCACCGGTGGGCCGACGTGCAGCTCGCCTCCGGCGACGAGCGGCCGGACGAAGCGCTCGAGAAAGTCGCGGACGTGCGGGCGCGCCATCTACTTCTTTTCGGGCTCGCTGCTCGACGGCAGCAGCTTGCGGTCGGGCGCGTCGGGGAAGCCCCACAGCGCGAACTGACCGACCGCGTCGTTGACGACCGAGACCTCGCCGTCGGCCGCCGCCGAGTAGTCCTCGATGCCGGCGCGGTCGGCCTCGAGCTTGGCGAGCGCGCGGCGCTCGAGCGTCTGGAACGCGCTCTCGGCGATCTGGAACGGCCGGTTGTCGGGCGTGAACACGGTGACGACGCCGGCCTGATGGCCGAGTGCGCGCGCGAGCACCTCGGGCGACACGCGCGGCACGACGTCCATGCCGAGCGGCACGAGCAGGCCGGGCGTCAGCTCGCACAGGAGCTGGCCGAGCGGGATGACGTCGAGGTTCTCGGTGCCGATCACGAGGATCCCGCGATCGGTCGCCGCGACGCGATGGCCGCGCAGCGACACCGGTGGCAGCGCGAACAGGATGCGCTTCAAGCGGACGGCGTGCTCGAGCGGGATCAACGTCGCGACCACGCGTCGCGGCGGCCCCATCGCGGCGGCGAGCCGCAGCTCGACGCCGATCGGCTCGGCCGAGGCCCCGCCGTGCGCCGCCGGCTCCTTCGGCCGATCGAGCTCGAGCGCGATCTTCGTCAGGTCGGCGATGTCCGACAGCTCCAGCGGCCCAGGCAGCACGTCGACGCGGTCGCCCGGCCAGAACACGTGGAACGTGTTCGCCGGGAACACCGACTGGCACGACGCGAGATCGATCGGATGCTGGTAGCCGACCGCGACCGCGGCGGTCGTGCCGACCGGCCGGAACACGTCGATGCCCGGCGTGCCGAGGAACAGCTGCAGGATCCGCTCGGGCAGGTTGCGCGCGTGGATCAGCATGTACCCGCGCTCGCGCGCGTGATCGTCGAACGCGCTCGTCGACTGCGGCGTGAACAGCCCCGCCGTCGCCTCGACGCGGTTGCGCCACAGGTAGCGGATGATGCCATCGGCGAGGCCGTGCGCGACCGCGAGGTACAGCTCGTTGCGATCATCGACGGCGAGGTTCTCGCCGCCCGGCATCTTGCGGATCGACAGCCGGAACAGCAGGCGCGAGAACGGCAGCTCCCCTTCGCGGACGTACGCCTGCGCGAACTCGTCGCCATGGACCATGAAGTCGGCGTTCGGCGGCATCGCGCCGATGTCGACGGCGTCGTAGCCGTACGGCGACCGATCGTCGCGGTACTTGACGAAGTGCTTCGCGGTGCCCGTGTAGATCGCGCCGCCGACGAGCCGCGCCAGCCGCGCCGAGCGATCGGCCGCGTACGACGACACCGCCGGGATCTGGATGACGATCTCGCGGCTGCCGAGCGCCGTGCGCACCTTCGCGATCTGCAGGCCCGCCATCAGCTCGTCGAGCGACGCCTCGGCGGAGTACAGGCGCAGCCACGAGACGGCGCCTTCGAGCGTCGGGAACGTCATCAGGCACAGCCGGCCGAGCAGGATGCCGCGCGGATCCGGCGCCACCCCGGGGGTGAAGAACCGCATCTGTCCCTGCGCGACGTGCTCGAGTGCCATCCGCCCGCGAATCTAGCACCGGAACCAGCCCCGCACCCGTCACCGTCACCGTCACCGTCACCGTCACCGTCACCGTCTCCGTCACCGTCTCCGTCACCGTCTCCGTCACCGTCTCCGTCACCGTCTGCTAAGCTCCGCCCGGGTGATCGGCCTCATCCTGTCGTGCGAGCACGCATCCTGGACGCTCCCTCCGGGGGTCGACCTCGGCGTGCCCACCGACGTGCTGCAGTCGCAGGCCGGCTGGGATCACGGCGCGTTCGACATCGCGTCGCGGTGGTCCGAGGCCGTCGGACTGCCCGTGCATCACGGGCTGTTCACGCGCATGTTCGTCGATCTCAACCGTCCCGGGCACCGCGACGACGTGATCCCCGGCGTCTGCTACGGCGCGCCGGTGCCTGGCAACGCGCACCTGTCGCCCGGCGACCGCGCCGCGCGCATCGCGATGTTTCACGAGCCGTACTGGGACGCGATCCGCCGCGACGTGCGCGCGCGGCTCGTCGATCACGGTGGCGTGCTGCACCTGTCGTCGCACAGCTTCGATCCCGCGCTCGATCCGGCGAACCGCACGTTCGATGTCGGCGTGCTGTACGAACCGGCACACGCGTTCGAGGCGGAGCTCGCCGAGCGGCTGATGTTCGCGCTGCGCGCCGCGGGCCTGGCGGTGCGCGCGAACCAGCCCTACAGCGGTACCGGTCCAGCCGTATGTACGTCGCTGCGCGAGGAGCACGCCGGTCAGCGCTACGCCGGCATCGAGCTCGAGACGTCACACGCGATCACGTACGCGGCGGGAGGCTGCGCGCGCGTCGCGGCAGCGGTCGTGCCGTTCCTCGACGGGTTACGAGCCGGTTAAGCGTTCGCGATCGACGTTGATCTCGATCCGCGCCGCGATCCAACATCTCGCGGTGGGAAGTCCGGACAATTCGTCTCCGCCGCGGCCGCCCACGGTGCCGGACGACGCGCGCTGGGATCCCGGCAAGCAGGCCGGGTTCGAGTGGAAGCAGGGCGCGCTCGACGAGCACGGCAAGCGACACGGCGTGTACCGCAGCTGGACGCGCGACGGCGTGCTGCACGCCGAGTCGCACTACGAGCACGGCGAGCTGCACGGCACCAACAAGAACTTCCATCCCGACGGCAGCGTGTCGTCGGAGGCGACCTGGGTCCGCGGCGTGATCATGGACTCGGTCTACTACCGCAGCGACCACCCGTCGCCCGAGCCGTTCGCGCAGGCGGCGCCGAACGTGTGGTCGGTGCGCTACTACACGCGCGACGGCAAGACGAACTTCACGATCCGCTACTTCACGCGCGACGGCGACGAGTGCGGCCCCGATGGCAAGCCGCTGCCGCCACGCCCGCCGAGCGTGTCGGTCGACGCGCGCTGGTTCCCCGACATGGATCGCTGGGTCGACGGCGCGATCGAGCGCGGCACGAACGCGCAGGTCGGCCGCTGGCGATGGTGGCAGCGCGACGGCGTGCTCCGCCACGAGGAGCTGCGCGACGGCAAGGGCGATCCGCTGATGATCGCCGACTTCCGCGCCGACGGCACGCCCGAGAAGCGCACGGCCCGCGACGCGAGCGGCGAGCAGCGCGACTACTACTTCGACGATGGCAAGCTGTCGCTGCGGCGGCGCAGCGACGTGCGAGGCCACGAGGTCTACAGGGCCAGCTGGTTCCGCGACGGCTCGATCGACGAGGAGACGACGCGCGAGTACGACGGCGACGCGCTGCAGCGCGTCGTCGAGCGCGGCCCGGGCGGCGCGTCGCGGTTCGAGGCGCGCCGCGAGGGTCCGGCGATGGCGTGCGTGCTGTACGGCAGGGACGGCGCGCAGCCCGTGGCGATCGGCACGATCGAGCGCGGCGCGCTCGCCGGCACGTGGCGGATCTGCGACGACGCCGGCCGCGTGCGCCGCGAGGCCGACGTCGGCGCGCTCGCGATCGCGCAGGAGGTCACCGGCGATGGCCTCGAGCACAACCTCGGGCGCGCGCTGTGCCGGCTCGACGCGCCGCCCGACGTGCCGCAGCTCGCGGGCGTCGATCGCGAGCCGTGGCACGACATCGCGGGCTGCTACGGCGAGCACGTCGAGGAGTTCCCGCGCCTGTTGCGCGCGCTCGCGTCGCCGGATCCGCTCGTGCGCCGCTACGCGCTCGGCGCGATCGACAGCGAGATCGAGCACCAGGGCTCGACGTACCCGGCGACCGC
>JBLMXA010000143.1:0-2526 GCA_050257515.1 Acidobacteriota bacterium
CGCAGCGGCGGGATGCGCACCTTGACGACGTCGAGCCGGTAGTAGAGGTCGGTGCGGAACCGGCCGCGGCGCGCCTCGGCGTGGAGGTCGCGGTTGGTCGCGGCGACGACGCGGACGTCGACCTTCTTCATCGTGTCGGCGCCGACCGCCTTGACCTCGCCGGTCTCGAGCACGCGCAGTAGCTTCGGCTGCAGGTCGAGCGGCAGCTCGCCGATCTCGTCGAGGCACAGCGTGCCGCCGTCGGCCTGCACGAACATGCCCGTGCGATCGCTCACCGCGCCCGAGAACGCGCCGCGCTTGTGGCCGAACAGCTCGCTCTCCGCGAGCTCCGCCGGCACCGCGCCGCAGTCGAACACGACGTACGGGCCTCTCGCGCGCGCCGACGCCGCGTGCAGCGAGCGCGCGACGAGCTCCTTGCCGCACCCGCTCTCGCCCTCGACGAGGACCGTCGCGTCGGTCGGCGCGACGCGTTCGAGCACGGCGAATATCTCGCGCATCGCGAGCGAGCTCCCGAGCACCTCGCCGAACCGCTCGTGCGACGACGGCGCGACCTCGCGCACGTACCACCGCGGCTGCAGCACGAGCGCGGACTGGCCGAGCGTGACGACCGAGCCGACCGCGAGCTCGGCGTCGCGCACGCGCGTGCCGGCGACCGTCGTACCGTTGCGGCTGTTCAGGTCGCGCAGCACGACCCGCGCGCGTTCGACCTCGAGCGTGCAGTGCTTGCGCGACACCGCGCGGTCGGTGAGCACGAGCTCGCAGCTCGGATCGGTGCCTACGACGATCGCGCCGTCGAGCGGCACCTCGAGCCCCTCCTCGGGGCCGCCGACGACGACCACCTTCAGCGGCACGCGCGTGGGCGCGCCGCTGCGAGTCGCACCGACGTCCAGCGTGCGCAGCGGCTCGGAGTCGTCGCTCACGGGCGTCCATTCTGGCACATTCGTGATCGTGGCAGCGCGGCTGGCTCAGGGTGACGTGCTCGGCGGCAAGTACCGCATCAAGCGCGTGCTCGGCGAGGGCGGTGTCGGCGTGGTCGTGCGCGCGACCCACCTCAAGCTCGACCAGGACGTCGCGATCAAGCTGCTGCGCGATCCCGCGGCGCCGCAGCGGGTCGTCGAGCGGTTCGCGCGCGAGGCGAGGGCGGCCGCCCAGCTGCGCGGCGAGCACGCGGTGCGCATCCTCGACGTCGACGAGGACGCGGGGGCGCCGTTCATCGTCATGGAGTACCTCGATGGCGCCGACCTCCAGCGCACGGTCGCCGATCACGGCGCGCTGCCGGTCGCGCGCGCGGCGGCGCTGCTGCTCGAGGCCTGCGAGGGCCTCGCCGAGGCGCACGCGCTCGGCATCGTCCATCGCGACGTCAAGCCGGCGAACCTGTTCCTCGCGCGCACGCGCCGCGGCGACGAGCTCCTCAAGATCCTCGACTTCGGCATCTCGAAGGCCGCCGACGAGGCGCAGCCGCTGCTCACCGAGCCCGAGCGGCCGCTCGGCTCGCCCGCGTTCATGTCGCCCGAGCAGCTGCGCGCCGCGCACGACGTCGACGCGCGCAGCGACGTGTGGAGCCTTGGCGTCGCCGGCTACTTCATGGTCACCGGCAAGCTGCCGTTCCCCGGCACGACCTCGACGGAGGTCGCGGTCCAGATCGCCGCCGACGAGCCACGGCCGCTGCCCGACGACGTGCCCGAGGCGTTTCGCGCCGCGATCGCGCGCTGTCTCGCGAAGGATCGCGACGCGCGGTTCCCGACCGTGATCGCGCTCGCCCAGGCGCTCGCGCCGTGCGTGGCGGGCGGCGATGCAGCGGTCAAGCGCGTGCAGGCGGCGTCGGAGCTCGGCATCGCGCGCCGCAGCTCGGGCACGATCGACGCGCTGCCGTTTCGCGTCGGCCCGCCGACGGTGACGCTCGCCGACGGCGCGCCCGCGCTGCCGCCGCCCGTCGGAGGCGAGCCGCAACCGCCGCCGCCGCGGCTCGCCCCGGTCCCCATCGCGCGGCGCTCGCTGCGCCTGCCGCTCGCGATCGGCGGCGTGATCGCCGCGATCGTCGCCGGCGTCGTCGTCGCGTATGTGGTGCACCGGCGCGAGTCTTCCAGCTCGTGCGTGCTCCACGTCCGCGTGCTGTTCGACATGACGGGCCCCACGCGCGACGTCAACCTCGACTCCGCGCAGGCGATCCTCGACTACCTCGACGACCTGCGCGCGCACGGCGGGCTGCGCGGCTGCGCGATCGAGGCCGAGACCGGCGACACGAAGTACGACGTCGAGACCTCGCTCGCCCAGTACCGCGCGTGGCGCGCGCGCCCGGACTGGCAGGACGTGACGACGGTGTTCACCGGCGGTACCGCGATCGTGCAGGCGCTCGGCCCGCTGGCCGCGGAGGATGGCAAGGTCATCGTGTCGCTCGCGTACGGCGGCGTGCTGGCCGCCCCCGTACCGGTCGCCTGGGCGGTCGGCGTGCCGTCGCTGTCGAGCACGTTCGCCGCCGCGACGCTGCCGGTCACGAAGCGCTCGGCGGGATTTCCGTCGGTGTTC
>JBLMXA010000144.1:0-4679 GCA_050257515.1 Acidobacteriota bacterium
CGCCGAGGCGCGCGACTGGTCGAGCGCGCCGCTGCTCGTCGCGATGATCGATCGCGCGAGCGCCGCGATCGCGCTGTCGGAGGGTGACGTCGATGGCGCGATCGCCTCGCTCCGGCGCGGCGTCGGCCGCGCGATCGGCTCGGGCGACATGAACCTCGTGTGCGAGCTGTACCTCGACCTCGCCCAGGCGCTGCTGCGCGCGGGTGACGCCGACACCGCGAACCGCGAGCTCGTCGAGTGCATCGACCTCGCGACGCTCGGTGAGGGCTTCACCGCGAGCGAGGGCCCGCAGGCGTTCTGGCGCGTGCTGCGCGCGCAGGCGCAGATGATCGACACCGCCGGCGATTCGTACCGCGCGCTGCGCCTCGCCGAAGCCGCGCTGTTCCACGCGCAACGGGTGCGCTCGCGGCTCGGTGCGGCACGCGTGCAGCAGCTGCTCGCGACGTTGTGCGAGAAGGCGGGGCTCGGCGGCAAGGCCGAGCGCTACCGCCAGGCCGCGATCAACGAGATGCGCAGCCTCGGCGACCGCCGTGCGACGGCCGAGCTGCTGCTGTCGGACACGCCGACACGGCCCGCGCTCGTGATGACGAGCCGCATCGAGGACGCGATGACGCTGACGAAGGAAATTGGCTGGACCGAGGGCCACGAGCGCGCCAAGCGCAAGTCGACCCCGCCGCCCGACGTCAAGTCGTGAACTGCTGCAAGGTGAGCCAGCAGAGAGGCCTCACGAAAACGCCACTTGTCGCCGCGACCGCGGTACTCTAGCAACGTGGGCAGTATCCTCGTCGTCGAGTCGGATCCCGAGACCCGCGATCGTCTCGCGGGCGCGCTGCACGGCGCGAACCACGAGATCCTGATCGCGGCGACGATCGCGGAGGCGTTCGTGCGGCTCGGCGAGGGCGGCATCGACGTCGTCGTGATCGACTCGTACGATCCGCGCGTCGGCGTCCTCGAGCTCGTCCGCAACATGGACACGCTCCCCGACACGCCGCCCGTCGTGCTCGTGTCTGCCTCGCCGCACGCACCCGAGATCTCGGCGCGCATCGGCGCCGCCGCGTTCGTGCCCAAGCCGCTCGACGCGGCCGAGCTCGTCGCGGTGCTCGACCGCATCGTCGGCCACCTGCGGCCGGTCCGGAGCTTCGACGACGAGCCGACCGGGCCCGCACGGCAATACGGCTGAAGCTGGGGCATAGTCGAGGGCCGTGACCGAGCCCGCCGAGCCCCGCCGCACCCTGCGCATCGAGATCTCGACGCGCACGCTGCTGGCGATCGCCGCGTGCGTGCTCGGCGCGTGGGTGATCGTGCGGCTGTGGACGGTCGTCGTCGTGATGCTCGTCGCGCTCGTCCTCGTCGGCACGTTCGACCCGCTGGTCGCGTGGCTCGAACGGCGCGGGCTCAAGCGCGGCCGCGCGCTCGCGCTGATCTTCCTCGTCGTCGCGCTCGCGTTCGGCGCGGTCCTGCTCGTCACCGTGCCGCCGCTGGTCACGCAGCTGCTGCACATCATCGACGACGCGCCCGGCGAGCGCCGCAAGGTGATCGCGTTCCTGCAGCAGTACCACTGGACGACCCCGTTCTGGAAGGCGGTCAGGGCGGTGCCGCTCGACGATCTGGTCGTCCACGCCGGCAACACGCTGCTCGGCTACTCGAGCGAGATCCTGTCGGCGATCGGCTACGCGATCACGACGCTGTTCCTCGCGCTCTACCTGCTCGCCGATCCAGGACGCGCGAAGACCGTGGTGTACGCGCTCGTGCCGCGCCAGTATCACGTCAAGCTCGCACGCATCCTGATCGAGCTGAAGACGATCGTCGGCGGTTACATGCGCGGCCAGCTGATCACGTCGGTCGCGATCACGATCTTCACGTTCGGCCTGCTCAGCGCGTTTCGCGTCGAGGAGGCGCTCGCGCTCGCGATGTTCGCCGGTCTCACCGACGTGATCCCGTTCATCGGCGGCTACCTCGCGAGCGCGCCGGCGGTGATCGCGGTGTCCGGCAGCGGCGGCGGCGCGATGCTCGTCGTCGCGGTGGCGATGTTCCTCTACCAGGAGTTCGAGAGCCGCATCCTCGTGCCGCGCGTCTACGGCCACACGCTGCGGCTGTCGCCCGCGATCGTGCTCGTCGCGTTGCTCGTCGGCGGCACGCTGATGGGAATCCTCGGCGCGCTGCTCGCGCTACCGATCGCGGCCGGCCTGCAGATGATCGTGCGCGAGCTGCGCGTCGAGCTCCCCGGGCAGCCGCGCGGCGACGAGGCCGACGAGGTGCGCGCGCGCGACGCGCGCGCCGAGCACATGTACGAGGCGCTCGCCGCCGATGCACCGGTCGAGAAGGCGGCCGAGATCGCCGGCCAGCTCGCCGAGTCGCTCAAGGCCGCCGAGGACGACAAGGAGGGCGCGTGAAGGTCTGGAAGTTTTTCATCCTGCTCGGCGGCATCGCCGGCATCGTCGGCTTCTTCCGGCCGTTCGCGACCGGACGCGTCGAGCAGGCCGATGTCACCGTGTCGTTCACCGCGTACCAGCTGGTGCGCGGCCTCGACTTCAGGGAGCTCGCCAACGAGGTCAAGCAGGTCGAGCACGCCGGCCGCACGCGCATCGATGCCGACCAGCTCGCGAAGCAGCTGGAGGAGGGCACGCCGAAGGTCGCCGGCGCGGTCGCGATCCTCGTCTACGTGCCCGCCGCGCTGCTCGCGCTGCTCGGCGCGATCGCGGTCGCGCGCGGCAAGCTCGGCCGGCTCGGCGGGCTGGTCTCGGTGCTGCTCGGCGCGATCTCGTCGGCGGTGTGGGTGCTGCTCGACATGGCCAGTCGCGAGGCCAAGGACGCGACGGTCGTGCTCGGCATCGGCGCGCACCTGCTGCTCGTCGCCGGCCTCGCCGGGCTGCTCGCCGGCCTCGGCGCGCTCGTGTTTCCGGATCGTGGCGCGTGACGCGCGCGCTCGCGATCGTCGCGCTGCTCGCCGCGATCGCCCGCGCCGACGACCCGCCGCCGCGCGCCGACGATTACGCCGACGACGCGCTCGTCGCGTTCGCGACCACCGAGCTGTCGCCGCTCCCCGAGGTCGGCGGCCGCATCGATCTCGAGGCCGTCGTGCGCTGGCACCACGCGCACCTCGCGGTACAGGGGCGTGCCGGCGGGGCGTGGAGCTTCAGCGCGACGGCCGGCGGCGACGTGTTCGGCGCGCGCGCCGGGATCGCGGTCGGCTGGGTGATCCCGCTGTCGCAGCGGCTCGCCGTCGTGCCGATGGCCGGCTACGACGCGCTCGCGCTGTGGGAGAGCGCCGGCACGAGTCACGAGCTCGTCCACCGGTTCGCGATCGAGCTACCGCTGTCGATCCTCGTCTACCGCCACGTCGTGCTCGAGCCGTACGGCGTGCTCGGCATCCAGTCGCTGCGCGGCAGCCGCGATCTCGCGGTCGCGTTCGGCCCGCGAATCGGCATCGTGTTCTGACCCTGGCGAACGCTCAGGTACGTATCGAGCGTCTGCCCGGGGCTCGCGATCAGCTGGACGTACAGCGCCTGCCCGGCGGCGAGCGGGAACGACACGATCACCTGGTGCTCCGAGAGGTCCTGGCACGACGCCAGCGCATCGCACGGGCCGCCGCACACGCGCGCGGTCGCGCCGAAGACGGCGAGCTCGTCGATCGCGGTCGCGCCGTCGATGCGCAACCACGTCTGCGGCGTCCCGGTGGTGTCGGCGGGCCAGTCGCGCGCCGGGACCGAGTCGAGCGTCACCGCCCAGTCCGACGCCGGCGCGTGGAACACCGCGGCGGTCTCGCACGTCGCGCCGGCGGGGCCGATGCTCGCGATGTTCCAGCCGATGTCGACGGGCGTCGCGTCCGCGAGCTTGCGATAGAGCGCGGTCTCGAGGCTGTAGCGGCCGGCGGTCAGCGCGAACAGCGCGTAGGTCGTCGGACCGTTGTAGTCGATCAGCGGCGAGGCGGCGCTGCCGTTGCAGCCGAGCAGCGAGAACCCGACGTTGCCCGCGGCCGGGATCGTCGCCGAGAACTGGTAGAGCCCCGGCGTGGTGACGTCGAGCGTGCGGAACGTCGTGCCGCGGACGAGCCGGGCCGGGCCGGCGAGCTCGACCGCGCAGTCGTCGGCCGCGCCGCCGGTGAACGTGTCGGGCGCGGGCGTGTCGGCGGCCGGCGCGTTGCAGCGCGCGGCGTCGAGCGGCTGCGGCGGGCCGTCGAGCGGATCGCCGGTGCGCCACGCGGCGATCGTCGTGTCGAGCCGGTTACCGGTGATCTCGGAGAACCGCCGCTCGAGCGTCGCCGGATCGTCGAGGTAGAGCAGCGACGTCGACAGCTCGCGGTACTTCGCGGCGCCGAACCGGCGCAGCAGGTAGATCGCGAAGTCGGCGGCGGCCTGGTAGTGCGCGGCGACGTTCGTCGCGTAGAAGTCGACCGAGTCGAGCGCGAGCTCGGCGATCGCGCGCTCGCCCGGCAGCAGGCGCGGATAGGCGCCGCCGAGGCCCTCGGCGAGCCCCTCGACGAGGAACGCCGGCGGCCGACCCCACGGCCGCGCGACCGTGTGCACCAGCTCGTGGTAGTGCGGCCACACCGACGCGTACACGGTCGTGCCGGCGGCGCAGTCGTACACCTCGCCCGACGCGGCGAGGATCCGGCAGCCCTCGACGTTGCCGTCGTAGAGGTAATACGTGACGTGCGGCGCGGGCACGCCGAGCAGATC
>JBLMXA010000145.1:0-3671 GCA_050257515.1 Acidobacteriota bacterium
CGAACAAGTCCACCGCGCTGATCACGCTGTGCATCGGCGGCGGCATGGGCATCGCGACGATCATCGAGCGCGTCTAGTGCCGGTGACGTTCGTCGCCGCTAGCGCCGCGGGCGGCTGGGCGGCGATGAACGAGCAGAACGACGACCGCTGGCGCGGCGAGCGCTCGCGGTTCGTCGTCGCCGACGCGTCGGGTCCGCACTACGGCGGTTACTACGCGCCGTTCGGCGTCGACTACGCGATCGAGCTGCTCTACATCACGCAGGACCTCGCGGGAGTCGTGGCCGCGGCGGACGCGTGGCTGCGCATGCGAGACGCCGCGTACCGGGCCGCCATGCCACCCGGCGGCGATCGCCTGGCAGCCGCGCGGCACGCTGCCGACGCGGTGCGGCCGCCGGCGTGGGAGCACCTGCGCGGGCGCTCGTTCGCGCACTTCACCGCGAGCGTCGCCGTCGCGGATCTCGACGGCGCGCGCGCGACGATCGCGCAGGTCGGTTCGTGCCGGATCTATCGCCGGCGCGGCGACGTGCTCGAGCTGATCGCGCGCGACCACTGCCTGGCCGCGCCGCACGAGGAGGTCGTCGTGGCATGCCTCGGTGCGGGCAAGCTCCGCGTCTCGATCACCGAGCTCGCGGTCGCGCCCGGCGATCGGCTCGTGCTGTGCACCGACGGAGCATGGCGGTGCGGCGACGACCTCGTGCGGCGGCTGTGCGACGCCGACGACCTCGCCGAAGTGCTCGCGGCCGCGGCCGCGCAGCGGCGCGACAGCGCGACCGCGCTCGTCGTCGCGATCGGCTGAGTGGCAGATCCGCAGCGGCCGGCGCATACTTTCCGCATGCGGCTCGTCCTCGCGATCGTGCTCGTGTGTGGTGGCGTCGCCGCCGCGAATCCCGCGGCGCCGTCCCCGCCGGCGAAGTGCAAGAAGCTGGTGGTTGGCAAGGGGCTCGAGCGTCACGTCACGTGCGAGATCACGGCGCCGATCGTGGTCGGCACGCACGCACCCAAGCCGGGCGTGCTGATCGTCTCGCACGACGGCCGCGCGGTGACCGGCCGGCCCAAGGGCGGCGATCGGTTCCGCGGGCTCAGCCACCAGCTGCGCTGAGCGCGGCGTGATAACGTCCGCGCGTGCACCGTCTCGCGGTCCTCGTGGCGCTCGTCGCGTGCGAGGCGCGCGAGGCGGCACCACCGCCGCCGGCGCATTACACGTACCCGCCGCCGCCCGCCGCGTGGCCGCTCGGCGCGGTGCACGCGCGGCTCGGGCGCAGCCAGGCGCCGCAGCTCGCGCGACGCGAGGGGATCGCCGGCGATCCGGCGCAGCCGTTGCGCCTGCCGACGCCGTGGAGCGTCCCGGGCAAGGGGCCGGCGCGCGCGATCGTGTACGGGCTCGACGGCGAGCAGCCGGCGGTCGAGCTGATCGACGTCGACCAGGGCAAGGTCGTGTGGCGCGACACCAGGACGTGCGCCGGGCCGGTCGTCGGCGTCACCGAGCACGTCGTCGTGTGCACCGACGCGCGCGGCACGCGCGCGATCGGGCTCGACGGCAAGCCGCGGTGGAAGGGCGAGCAGGCGTTCATCGCGATGACCGACGATCACGTCGTCGTCGCGGGCGCGGGCGAGGCCGTCGTGCTCGATGCCGACACCGGCGACGAGCTCGCGCACGTCGCGCTGCCCGCGGGCGTCACGAGCGACTCGATCCTCGCGAGCTGCGGCGATGCCGGGCGCGAGCTGTTCGCCGCGGGCCAGGACGGCAAGCTCGCGCGGATCGCCGAGGCGAAGGGCGGGCCGGCGATCGCGTGGGCGGTCGCGGTCGGCAACGTCGCCGGGCTCGAGGCGTGCGACGGCGCGAGCGTGCTCGTCACCGCGTCGAGCGAGACCGGCACGTCGCTCGTCGCGCTCGCGCGCGACACCGGCAAGATCACCGGGCGCGTCGACGGCGTGCGCGGCTACTGGCCCGCGCGCGACGGCAGCGATCGCGTCGAGATCTCGACGGACGCGGGCGTCGCGAGCTGGCCGCGCGACCTGTCGGCCCCGACCGCGGTCGCGCTGCCGGTGCTCGGCGAGCTGCTCGGCAAGCGCGGCGAGCGCCGGCTCGTGCGGGCGACGAAGCATGCGGCCGCACTGCTCGACCGCGCCGGCGTGCGCGGGTTCGTGCCGCTCGCCGAGATGGGCGCGGTGCTCGGCGACGATCACGCGATCGCGGCGAGCTGGCTCGGCTCGGCGGGCCACACGGTGCGGCGGTTCGGGATCCCGGCGCCGTGGCGGCGCGCGCTGCGCGTGCCGGTCGCGCACACCGCGCTCGGCGTGCCCGCGGAGCTGCGCGATCTGCCGCAGGCGGCGACGCTCGACGACGCGCGCGCGGTCGTGAGCGCCGCGGGCAAGGTGCGCGCGATCGGCGGCGCCGCGGTCGACGGCGACGCGCTCTACGCGCTCGCGCTCGGCGACGAGCACGCGGGCCTCGCGCGCTTCGATCTCGGCAAGCGGCAGTGGATGTGGACGCGCGACAGCGCGTGCGGCTCGCCGCAGGCGGTCGGCCTCGCGGTCGCCGCGGACGTCGTCGTGTGCGCGGCGCGCGGCAAGCCGGCGACCGTGACCGCGACCGGCAAGGACGGCACGCCGCGGTGGACGTGGACGACCGATGACCTCGACGCGATCGTCGCCGCCGGCGACGTCGTCGTCGCGCTCGACGCCGATCACGCGTTCGTGCTCGGTGCCGGGCAGGGCCGCGTGCTCGGCTCGCTCGCGAGCGACGACGGCGACGCGGTGCGCGCCGCGGTCATCGACGTCGCCGGCACGACGCTCGTCGTCACGTACGAACGCGGGCGCGTCGTCGCGAGGTTGCCGCGCGTGCGGATGGCGCCGGCCTGGTCGATCGGCGTCGACGGCGTCGTGCGCGCGCTCGCGCCGGCGGGCGACGGCGTGCTCGTCGAGCTCGAGGACGGCGACGCGTTCCGCGTCGACGCGCGGACCGGAGCCACGACTGCGCTGCCCGGCATCGATCTCGCGTGGCGCGCGTTCGGCGACCTGATCACCGGCGAGGCCCCGGGCGAGCCGACGCCTCCCGCGGTGATGCCGGTGCCGCCGAAGGTGATCGCCAAGCCCGTGCCGAAGTACGAGGTGCAGGAGCACGAGCCGCCGTTCTCGACGCCGTGGAAGGTGCCGCCGCCGGGCGCGGCGGCGTGGCAGCTGACGCTCTACGAGCTCGCGGGCGGGCTGCGCGCGCGCAACGACTACGCGCTCGCCGCGCCCGTCGACGTCGCGGCGGCGCGCGGTCCCGCAGGCAGCCCGGTCGTCGCGCTCTACGGCCCGGGCAAGCGCGACGCGCTCGTGATCGACGTCGAGCGCGGCGATCCGGTCAGGCGCGTCGTGCTGCCCGACGAGGGCCACGCGTTCGCGACCATGATCGCCGGCAAGCCGGTCGCCGGCGCCGTGCTCGCGAACCCGCTGCGCGTGCTGCTCTTCTAGCGTGTGAAGCGGAACTGGCCGCCAAGACGCCATGCACGCCAAGACAGACGCCAAGAGCAGAACCAACTACAAGGATACAAGGGACACGAAGACGAGAGAGAGCGTTCTTTCGCGCGCGAAGCGCGCGCGAAGAAGCTCTGCTCCGTGTCCGCTGTGTCTTCGTGGTTCGATCCGCTTGGCGTCTGTCTTGGCGTGCATGGCGTCTTGGCGGC
>JBLMXA010000146.1:0-7551 GCA_050257515.1 Acidobacteriota bacterium
CGGCGTGATCGTCGCGGCCCGGCCCCGTCAGCTCGATGCGCCACAGCTCCTCGATGCCGCGCCGCCACTCGCCGGCTGCCATCAGCCCGCGCGCCGCCGCGAGCCGCGCGCTCGGGCCGTCGAAGCCGCGGCCGAGCCCGAACTGCGCCCACGCGAGCGGCACGTCCTCCTCGCGGCCGAGCGCGACGAGGCTGTCGATCAGGATCGCGAGATCGAGCGAGTCGTCGGGCTCGATGCGGCCGAAGCCTTCGACCGCGCGCGCCTCGTCCCCGCGGAAGTAGCCCTCGCGCGCGTAGCACCACGCGACGAACCGCGGATCCTTGCGCCATTGCGTGAGCGCGCGCATCTGCGTCGGCCAGTGCGCCTCGCGGCCCTCGAGACGGTTCGCGCGCAACGCGATCGCCTCGTCGAGCCTGCCGGCGTTGAGCAGCGCGGTCGACGCGCGCAGATCGATGTGGATCTGATCGGGGTACCACGGCAGCGACGCCTTCATCGGGCAGCCGTGCTGTGCGACCGAGCGCATCGCGCGCTCGAGCCACGCGCCGACACGATCGGTCTGCTTGTGCAGATCGAGCACGGCGAGGTGCGCGTGCGGGTTGTCGTCGTGCAGCACGAGCGCGCGCTCGACGAGCCGCAACGCCTCGTCGGTGCGCTCGGTCGCGTCGAGCGCGGCGGCGGCGGTCTCGAGCACCTCGAGGTGCGCGGGGCGCAGCAGCGTCGCGATGCCGGAGGCGGCGACCGCCTCGAGCTCGCTCGGCTGCGAGCGGTCGAACGGCTCGTCGGTACGATCTTCATCGTCGCGCAGCAGCTCGTACGGGCGCGCCCACCCCGGCGCGCTCGCGATCACCTTGCGCAGCAGCGCGAAGTCCTTGAGGTGCGGCGCCGAGCGCTCGATCCGCGCGAACAGCCCCTGTGGATGATCGGGCTCGATCGCGAGCACGAGCTCGCCGAGATCCTCGCGCAGCGCGAGCTCGAGCAGCCGCAGCGCGGGCACCTTGAGCTGCGCCGGCAGCCGGTTCGCGAGCGGGCGCGCGAGCGATGGCGGCCGTGCGCCGGCCGCGACCGGATCGGTCTCGAGCGTCGAGTCGATCGTCGATTCGAGCACCGGCTGCCAGTCGTCGATCGCGGCCTGATCGAGCACCGGGGAGTCGACCTCGGACTCCGGCGCCGGCCCGACCTCGGATGGCTCGTCGTCGACGAGCGACAGCCGCCAGGTCGGCTTGTCGGCGACGGGCAGTGACCACGCGCGCGCCTGCTCGGCGAGCGTCGGCGCGACGACGCGCAGCACCGCGAGCACCTCGTCGGTCGTCACCGCCTCGAACGGGCGCGGCAGCACGCCGAGGCCGCGCGCCGTGAGCCACGCGCCGAGCGCCTGCTGGATCTGCTCGCCGACGTTGCGGCCGAGCGCCTCGAACGACTCGAGCTTGCCATCGCGACCGACGACGTGCAGCCGCACGACGCCGGGCCTGCCGGCGAGCACGAGCTCGAGCCACATCACCTCGTCGCGGCGGGTCGGCCCGAAGAACGCATCGTTCGGGCGGCCGCCGCGCCCGGCGTGCTGCGGCGCGAAGTGGCCGTCCTGCGGGAACAGCGGCGTCGCGTCGGCGTCGAGCACGGCGAGCCGCGGGTGGCGCTGCAGCGTCTCGAGCAGCGCGGTCCACAGCAGGATCGCCGCCTCGCGCTCGTACGCGGCCTCCGGCGCGTCGATCTTGACGTCGGGCACCAGGATCGCGACGCGGTGGGGCTTGGGGAGCGCCGGCATCAGCCCCTGTCGCTCTCCCGGAGAATAGGGAATAGGCAACAGAGAACCGAAAATTCACAAGTCTCTGTTCCCTGTTGCCTATCCCCTATTGTCTGCAGGCTCCTCATAGCCCTTCCAATTCACCCTTGCGCAGCCGGCGAGCCCCCTGGCGCTCGAGCTGCGCGATCGTCTGCACGAAACACCAGTCGCCGTGCACGTAGTAGTCGGTGCCCGGGAACGGGCCGTTGACGATGCGCGCGCCGGCGGCCTCGACCGCGGCCGTCACCTTGCCCTTGTCCATGTACTTGAACTCGCCCGCGAGGTAGACGGTCGAGCCCGCCAGGCCACGGCCGAGCCGGCGCACGACGGCCGCGATCGGCGCGATCGACGGCGTGTCGGGCTCGGCGTCGAGCGGCGCGGCCTGCGCGAGCGCGAGCACGCCGGCCTTGCCGGCCGCGAGCGCGCGGATCGCCGGGCGCAGGTTGCCGGCGCGCTCGATCCACCACTGCTCGTGCGGGCCGGGAAACGCGTGCAGCTGCTCGTCGTCGGCGATCTCCGACGGCGGCAGATCCTCGGCGAGCAGGCGCTCCATCAGATCGGGGCGGCCGGCGCGGTAGCACGCGAGCGCGCGCGCACACGCCAGCTCGGGCGTGTGCAGGCGTGCCGTGGCGGCGAGCTCGAGCGCGGCGAGCGGCCGGCCGTGGATCGCGAGGTGCAGCGCGCCGAGATCGGCGCCCTGCAGCGTCTGCGCCGCCGCGGTGAGCTGCTTGACGCGGCCGCGCTGCGCGAGATCGAGCAGGTAGAGATCGCGGACGAGCCGCTGCGACTCGGGATGCGCGGCGACCAGCTCGCGCGCGCGCGCCGGATCGTCGGCGCCGCGCACCATCCAGCCCCACAGCTTGTAGATGTACGCCTCGGGGTGGCGCGCGAACCGGGTGAGCACGCCGAGATCGTCGGCGGCCTGCGCGCACCTCTGCGCGCGCTCCGCCGGCGCGATCACCGCGGTCGACCGCGCGACGCGCAGGCCGCGCACCGTCGGGAACACGCCGCGGTTCTGCAGGTGCCACTTCGCGCGCTGCCGCAGCAGGTCGACGAACTTCATGCTCTTGATCGCGTCCTCGAGCGCGCCGAGCCTCGCCTCGCCGGCGAGCGCGATCACGGTGAACAGCATCTCGAGCTTCTCGTCGACGGCGGCCTGCTGCGCGCGCACGAGCAGCATCGAGACCGCCTCCTCGCCGAGCGTCGCCCCGACGAGCCGGATCGCGCGCAGCCGGTGCTGCGGCGGAATGTCCTCGAGCGAGACCAGCAGCACGCGCGCGAGCGCCGGCGTCGCGTAGCACTCGAGCGCCTCGCCCCACAGCCCGGGCGCGCGCGCGAACACCGCCGCCGCGCCTTCCCACTGCACGTGCCGCAGCGCGAGCGGCAGCTGCTCGCTGCGCACCTTGCCGGCGCCGGTCGCCGCGTCCGCGAGCTGGACCAGCGCCTCGTCGGCGAGCTGCACCGCCTCGGCGGGCCACCGCGTGCGCGGGTGCTGCGCGCGCAGCTGGCGATAGCCGAGCGACCAGATCGCCTGCTCGCGCACCGGCACCGGCGTCGCGTCGTCGAGCGCGAGCTTCGCGAGCCGCTGCGCGGTCTCGATCGACGGGAACATCGTCAGCCAGATGCAGCCGCGCCGCCGCAGCTCGACCGCGCGCTGCGCGTCGATCATCCAGTAGCCGACCTCGGCGAGCGACGGATCCGCGCCGAGCCAGGGCTCGCCGTCCTCGAGCAAGCGCGCGAGCCGCTCGGCTGCGACGCCGTCGAGCGCGCCGGGCGCACGCGGGACGAGCCCGAGCACGTCCTTGACGCGGTAGCGCAGCGCCGGCGGGACGGCGTCCATCGCGCCGAGCTGGACCGGCAAGTCTCCCATCCACGCGGCATACTATCATCATGCTTCGCCTCGCCCTGGCGCTCCTCGCCGTCTCGTCGGTGGCTGCCGCTGACACTCCCGCCGGCACGATCACCGGCATCGTCGGCTTCGAGGGCGAGCTGCCCGCGCAGCCCGAGCAGAACCGCGCCAGCGACGCGAAGTGCCCGCAACACGTCACCGACGACGCGATCGTCGTCAACCACGGCCGGCTCGCGAACGTGCTCGTGCGCATCGAGAACGGCACGATGGGCAAGCACGCCGCGCCGAAGCAGCCGGTCGTCCTCGACCAGCGAGGCTGCAGCTACTCGCCGCGCGTCGTCGGGCTGGTCGCCGGCCAGAAGCTCGTCGTCCGGACCAGCGACCAGACGTTCCACAACGTGTGGGGCACGCTCGCCGGCAAGCAGCTGTGGAACAAGCCGCAGACGCCGGGCTCGGCGCAGCTCGAGCTCGATCCGTCGGCCGCGAAGCCCGGCGATGTCGTCGAGCTCAAGTGCGGCGTCCACCCGTGGATGAAGGCGTACGCGGTGGTGATGGACCACCCGTACTTCGCGGTCACCGACGACAAGGGCAAGTTCACGATCGCGGGCTTGCCGATCGGCACCTACACGCTCGAGGCGTGGCACCCGGTGTTCGGCACCAAGACGCTGAAGATCGAGATCGGCAAGGGCGCGCGCGGCCACGTCACGGCACGCTTCGGCTGGAAACCGAACGACCTGCCGTGAAGGCCGCGCGGCGCCCGTAGCCTGTAGCCCGAGCGCGGCGCAGCCGCGCGACACCGATCGTGCGGGCCCCAGGCGCGCGGCCTTACCGCGTGGCCGGCTTGCAGCTCCAGATCGGCTCGCCGCCGAGCGCGCGGTGGCCGCGCTTGACGAACGCGCGCACGCGCGGCATGCCGCCGAACGCGCGGACCTGCGAATGATACTCGGCGATCGCGGCGAGCTTGTGCTCCTCTTCCGAGGGCGCGACTGCCTGCGGCGTGCACGTCCAGGCGAGCCGCGCCGCCTCGGGGAGGTAGTCGTCGAGGCGCGGGCCCTTCGCCGAGGCGGCCACGAGCGCGAGCAGTGCGCCGACCCGCGGGCTGGCCCACGCCGGCGCCGCGAACGGCTTCCACATCCGCCGGCGCGCGACGAAGTGCTGGCGGCGGCACGCGCGCCCGAGCGCGTACGGATCCTCGTAGAAGCGGACGCGCTCGAACGCGCCGCGCACGAGCGTCTCCCGCAGCGCGGCGATCGCGACCTCCGTGTGATCGACGTGGTGGCCGATCGCGAGCGGCGCGTACACGATCGCTTGCGAGTCGAGCAGCTCGCCGAGCGCGGCGCGGATCGCGCGCAGCTCGCTGAAGTCGTCCATCGCCGGCGGCGTGTGGAACACGTGCAGCGTCTTCGCGAGCGGCGGCTGGCGCCAGATCCGCTCGGGCAACTCGAGCCAGCGGTGGCCGGCGCCGAGCACCGCGAGCGCGCGCTCGTCCTCGGCACGGCGGGTCGAGTAGTCGCCGAACACGCGCTGCTCCGGCGGGATCGTGTCGAGCGGCGGGCCCGCGGTGAAGCACGACCAGACCTCGACGCGACGGCCCGCGGCGAGCTCGCGCGCGATCAGCCCGCCGAGCGACAGCACCGCGTCGTCGAGGTGCGGCGAGACGATGACGACGTCCGCGGCCATTTCCTCAAGGGTACCGCATGACTCCCGGTGGCACGAACTGTCGCGTTGACAGCGGCCGGAAAAGTGGCTAAACCACTTTTCCATGAAGGCCATCGCGGTCCGTCCGAGCGCTCACGAGGCCTGCGAGCACGAGCTGCGCCGCGCCGTGCTCATCGGCGAGCTGGCCCCCGGACAGCGACTGCCGCCCGAGCGCACGCTGGCGGACCGGCTCGGCGTCAGCCGGCTGACGCTGCGCGCGGCGCTCGCGGCGCTGGTCGCGCAAGGCGTGCTCGCGGTGCGCCACGGCAGCGGCTATGTCGTGCAGGACGTCGCGCGCACCGGCGGCGGCGAGCTGCTCGCGGATCTCGCGCAGCTGGCCGCGGAGCGCGACGAGCTCGCCCCGGTGGCCGCCGAGCTGCTGCGGGTGCGCCGCCACATGGCGCACGCGGTGCTCGAACACCTGGTCGCGCACCCGCCGAAAGCCGCCGCGGTGCGCGCGTTCGAGGCCGCGATCGAGCGGTTCGCGGTGGTCGTCCAGCACACGCGCGATCTCGAGCAGCTCGCGGCCGCCGATCTCGACGTCGTCGCCGCGCTGCTCGACGCGACCGCGAGCCCGGTGCTGCGCCTGTGCCTGAACCCGGTGACCGCGGTCGTCGCGGCGAGCCCGGCGCTGCGTGCCGCGCTCTACGCCGAGCCCGCGTCGAACCTCGTCGGCTGGCGCGCGCTCGCCGCCTGGCTGCGCAAGCCGGAGCGCCCCGAAGGCCTGCTCCCGGTGCTCGTCGCGGCCGACGTCGCCACCCTGAACCGGCTGACCCGCCGAAGGAGCCTGCGATGAGCCACCCATGGTACGTGCGCGCGCTGCTCGTCAACCCCGACCGCGTGATCGCGAACGCCGCGCGCATGCATGCCGCCGGCGTCGTCGACGCGATGCCCGATCCGTGGCAGCTGTCACTCGGCGTGCTGCGGCTGTGGCATCGCGTCGTGTTCCGGTCCGAGACCGTCGGCACGTCGGCGCTGCCGGTGCGCGATGGCTGGCGCGCGCGCCTGCTCCACCACCGCGCGCTCCGGCTGCCGTTCCTGCTCGCGTCGCGCGCGGTCATCCCGCTCGATTTCACCGGCCTGCGCAGCTCGCCCGACCGGCTGATCGATCACCTGCTCGGCGCGCACCACGACGGCAACCAGTTCGTGTTCGATCTCGAGCTGCTCGCCGGCCACGGCGTGCTCGACGAGCTCGCCCGCCGCGTCGCCGCGATCGTCGACGGCACGGATCCGCGCGCGCGGTGGCTGCGCGATCTCGCCGTGTTCGCCGGCTACCACGAGGCGCTCGCCGGCGCGGTCGCGCGCGCCCGCGCGGCGGGCCCGGCGATGTCCTCGGCCGAGGCGAGCGACCCCGATCTCACGTTGCGCGGCCTGTTCGCGTGGTGCTCCGCGCAGCCCCGCACGCCCGCCGCGACGCTCGCCGCCTGGCGCGCCGGCCGGTTTCGCGTCGACGCGCCCGCGCGGCCGCCCGCGCCGATCCGCGACGCGCTGCTGACCGCGACGCCGGCCGAGCTCGCCGCCGCGCTCGCGAGCGGCCATCCCGTCGCGCCCGAGCAGCTCGCCGGCGCCGAGTACCACGGCACGAGCCTGGGCCTGCCGCGGTGGCTCGAGCGCGCGACGTGGAAGACGTTCATCAAGGCGTTCGTCACCGACGGCGATCGCGTGCGCGGCTGGAACATCCGCGTCGATCAGCGCGCGCCGTGGACACCGCGCACCCGCCGCGGCCGCACGTGGACGTTCGGCCACTTCACCGCCGAGCGCGAGGCCGGCACGACCGTGCTCGACTACGGCCGCGCGAGCTCGCGCCTCGATCCCATCCACCTGCTGCGCGATCCGCTCGTCGCGCTCGTGCCCGGCTCGGCCGATCGCCTGCTCGGCGTGTCGCTGATCGACGTCGCCGGCGTGCGGCTGCCGACGCCGGCGTACTTCCTGCTCGAGCGCGGCGGCCCGGTGCGCGATCACGTCAGCGCGAGATAATCGGCGAGCCGCTGCGTCCCGAGCGCCGGAGCGATCGAGTCGTGCGTCGCGAGCAGCGTCGCGAACTGCGCGAACTGCGCGATCCGCGGGTGCACCAGCCGGAGCGGCAGGTTGCCGGCGCGCGCGAGCCACACCGGCACGCGCACGACGCGGACGCGCCGCCGCGCGGCCGCGGCGACCTGCTCGAACAGCTCGCGGCGCGTCATCACCTCGGGCCCGCCAGCGGCCACCTCGCGCGCGCTGCCCG
>JBLMXA010000147.1:0-7968 GCA_050257515.1 Acidobacteriota bacterium
GCCGCCAAGACGCCATGCACGCCAAGACAGACGCCAAGACGACTTCTGCGAAGAAGATCCTCTTGGCGTCTGTCTTGGCGCCCTCGGCGTCTTGGCGGCAAATCCGTTGCCCTCATTCGTCGAGCAACGACCGCACGCGGTCGAGCAGCCGCCGCTTCGGCGCCTGGCCGCCCGCGGTCTCGCCGGAGGCCTTCGCGAGCTCCTCGATCAGCTCCCGCTGGCGTGGCGAGAGCTCGGTCGGCACCTCGACCTGGACGTGCACGAGGTGATCGCCTCGCGGCGCGGTCTTGCTCGCGGCCTGCGGGATGCCGCGGCCGCGGATCCGGAACGTGCGGCCCGGCTGGGTGCCCGGCGGCACGCGCATCTTGACCTGGCCGTCGAGCGTCGGCAGGTCGAGCACCGCGCCGAGCGCGGCCTGCGAGAACGTGATCGTGAAGTCGCTGTGGACGTCGAGGCCGTCGCGGCGAAACGTCTCGTGCTCGGCGACGCGCACGATCACGTGGAGGTCGCCCGCCGGCGCGCCGCCCTTGCCGGGCTCGCCCTCGCCGCGGATCACCTTGACCGCACCATCCTTGGTGCCCGGGGGCAGCACGATCGCGTGATCGCGCTGCTTGCCGCTGCCGTCGGGCACCTGGATCGTCTTCTCGCAGCCGAACGCGGCCTCCTCGAACTTGATCTCGAGCGTGTAGCGGAGGTCGCGGCCCTTCTGCTTGCCGCGGCGCCGGCGCAGCACGTCGTTGATCATCTCCTGCGCCGCGTCGACGACCGCGCCGAGCCCGCTCGAGCCGGCGTCGGGGTGCCCCCAGCGGTCGTAGCGCGCGCGCGCCTCGCGATCCGAGAGCACCGCGTACGCCTCGTTGATCTCGCGGAACGCCTCGCCGCTGTCGGCGGGGTTGACGTCCGGGTGATGCTTGCGCGCGAGCTCGCGGAACGCGCGCTTGATCTCCGCCTCGCTCGCGTCGCGCGACACGCCGAGCACCACGTAGTAATCGCGCTTGCGCCGGGCCATCAGCTTGCCTCGGGTTCACCGCCACCGCCCACGCTGTCCGCCGCCGCGTAGATCGCCTCGCCGATCTGCTGCGCCGCGACCTCGAGGCGCGCCACCGCGTCCTCGACGGTCGCGAGATCGTCGATCTGGAGCGCCGCGCGGCAGTCCTCGAGCTCCGCGGACAGCCGCTCGTGCTCCTCGGGAGCCAGCAGGCCGCCGAACTCCGCCATCGCCTTGTCCGACGAGTAGAACAGGCCCTCCGCCTTGTTGCGCGCCTCGACGATGAGGCGGCGCACCGCATCCTCGTCCTGCATCGTCTCGGCTTCCTGCACGAGCCGATCGATGTCGTCGCCGGTGAGGCCGCTCGTCGGCTGGACGACGACGTTCTGCACGCGCTTGGTCCCGTGATCGTACGCGCTGACGTTGAGCACGCCGTCGGCGTCGATGTCGAAGCTCACCTCGATCTTCGGCACGCCGCGCGGCGCCGGCGGGATGCCGGTGAGCTCGAAGTGCGCGAGCGACTTGTTGTCGGCCGCCATCTCGCGCTCGCCCTGCAGCACGTGCACGTTGACGAACGGCTGGTTGTCGATCGTCGTCGAGAAGATCTCGGTCGCGCGCGCCGGCAGCGGCGTGTTGCGGCCGATCAGGCGGGTGAACACGCCGCCCGCGGTCTCGACGCCGAGCGACAGCGGCGTGACGTCGAGCAGCAGCACCTCCTGCACCTCGCCGGTGAGCACGCCGGCCTGCACCGCGGCGCCGACCGCGACCACCTCGTCGGGATCGACGCGCCGGCTCGCCTCCTTACCGAACAGCTCGGCGACCACCGTGTGGACGCGCGGCATGCGCGTCTGGCCGCCGACGAGGATCACGACGTCGATATCGGCCGCGGTCAGGCCCGCGTCGTCGAGCGCGCGCCGGCACGGCTCGAGCGACGCCTGCACGAGGTGATCGGTCAGCCGCTCGAGCTCGCCGCGCTCGAGCGCCATCATCAGGTGGCGCGGCTGGCCGTCGGCGCCCGCCGTGAGGAACGGCAGGTTGACCTCGGTGACCGTCGCGCTCGACAGCTCGATCTTCGCGCGCTCGGCGGCCTCCTTGAGCCGCTGCAGCGCCATCCGATCGCCGCGCAGATCGACGCCGTCGTTGTGCTCGGCGAACGTCGCGAGCATGTGCTCGACGATCGCGTTGTCGAAGTCCTCGCCGCCGAGGAACGTGTCGCCGGCGGTGCTGCGCACGCGGAACACGCCGTCGTCGAGCTCGAGGATCGAGATGTCGAACGTGCCGCCGCCGAGGTCGTACACGGCGACGCGCGCCGCGCCCTGCGTCTCGATGCCGTACGCGAGCGCCGCCGCGGTCGGCTCGTTGACGATGCGCAGCACGTTCAGGCCCGCGATGCGGCCGGCGTCCTTGGTCGCCTGGCGCTGGGCGTCGTCGAAGTACGCCGGCACGGTGATCACTGCCTCGGTGACCTCCTCGCCGAGCCAGTCCTCGGCGGTCTGGCGCATCTTGCCGAGCACGATCGCGCTGACCTCGGGCGGCGAGTAGTCGCGGCCGCGCACGCGCACGTGCGCGTCGCCGTTCGGCGCGGCGACGACCTCGTACGGACAGGTCAGCAGGTGGCGCTGGACCTCCGGATCGTCGAACTTGCGGCCCATCAGCCGCTTGACCGCGTAGATCGTGTTCTCCGCGTTCGTCATCGCCTGGCGGCGCGCGGCCTGGCCGACGAGCCGCTCGCCGCTGGCCGCGAAGCCGACGACCGACGGCGTCGTGCGCGTGCCCTCGGCGTTCGCGATCACGGTCGGCTGATTGCCGTCCATCACCGCGACGCACGAGTTCGTCGTGCCGAGGTCGA
This sequence comes from Acidobacteriota bacterium, assembly GCA_050257515.1. Lineage (GTDB taxonomy): Bacteria > Myxococcota_A > Polyangia > Haliangiales > Haliangiaceae > JABFXX01. The sequence continues at coordinate 2,838 of JBLMXA010000147.1, forward strand.
TGCCGACGACGCGGCTCATCGGAGGTCCTCGCTACGCTCGGCCTCCGATGCGAGCGTCCCCTCCCCCTGCCACCACGCCTGGTCAGGACCTGGCTTCCTCATTCCGCGGGCGCCGCCTTCGCCTTCGCGACGACGACGAGCGCGGGACGCAGCAGGCGATCGCCGGCGCGGTAGCCGCGCTGGAGCACCTGGACGACCGTGCCGGCGGGCTCGTCGCTCTCGAGCTGCGAGATCGCCTCGTGGAGGTTCGGATCGAACGGCTGGCCGAGGGCGTCGATCACGGTGATGTCGAGCCGCTCGAACGCGGTCTGGAACTGGCGGAGCACGAGCTGCACGCCCTCGACGATCGCGCGCGTCGCCGGGTTCTCGTCGATCGACGTCGACGCGTGCTCGATCGCGCGCTCGAGGTTGTCGACGACCGGGAGCATCTCCTTCAGCACCTTGTTCTTCGCGTCGAACTTCGCGTCCTCGACCTCGCGCTTCTGGCGCTTGCGCGTGTTCTCGAGATCGGCGGCGGCGCGCAGGTAGCGATCCCAGTTGTCCTTCTTTTCCTTGTCCGCGGCCGCGAGCTTCGCTTCGAGCTCCTTGACCGGGTCGGGCGCCGCCTCGGGAGCAGGGGCGGGCTCGGCCTCCGGCGCCGCCGAGCCGCCCGCATCGGGCGCCTCGACCTCGACCGGAATCACGTCGTCGTGGCTGGGCTCGCTCATCAGCGCAAGCTAAGCACGAAGTTTCTCTGAGAAAAAGGTTTGGACACGCCTCAGCTGCTACGGCCCAGCTCGGCGAGTAACTGGCTGACGGTATCGGCCGTGAAGTCGACGACGCTCATGACCTTGCCGTAGTTCATCCGCATCGGGCCGATCACCGCCAGCGCGCCGATCGGCTGCTCCTCGGGGCCATACGACATCGCGACGACCGAGCTGCCCTGCAACGCCTGCATCGCGGTCTCGGCGCCGAGGAACACCTGCACGCTGTCGGCCAGGCGGGTGCGATCGAGCAGGCGCAGCAGCGTCTCCTTGTCCTCGAGCGTCTTCAGCAGCTCCCGGGCGCGGTCGGGCTGGGTCTGCTCGTCGAGCAGGTTGGCCTGGCCGGCGACCAGCACGTCGGCCGGCCGCTCGGGGCGCTCGACGAACACCGCGTGGCCGAGGCGCAGCGCGGTCGCGACGGCCTCGTCGTAGCGGTTCTTGTCGTCGCCGAGCTCGCGGACGACGCGATCGCGCACCTCCTCGAGCGTCATCCCCGACAGCAGCTGGTTCAGGTAGTTGTGGATGCGCTCGAGCCGCGTCGCGTCGACGTCGTCGACGACGAGCCGGTTCTCGATGCGGCCGTCGGTCGTCACCAGCACCGCGATCAGCTTGCCGCCGCGCAGCGGCACGAACTCGATCCGATCGAGCCGCTGGTGCGAGGGATCGGGGGTCACGATCACCGCGGCGTGGTGCGTGAGATCCGACAGCAGGCGCGACGCGCGCTGCACGACCTCGTCGGGGCTCGCCGCGGTCACGCGCTCGCGGATCTCGTCCTTCTCGCGCGGCGTCAGGCCGCGGACCTTGAGCAAGCTGTCGATGAAGAACCGCAGGCCCGACGCGGTCGGCACGCGGCCGGCCGACGTGTGGCGCTGCTCGAGCAGGCCCAGCTCCTCGAGATCGGCCATCACGTTGCGCACGGTCGCCGGCGACAGCCCGAGATCGTGGCGGCGCGTCACCGTGCGCGAGCCCACGGCATCGCCGCCCTGCAAGTACTCGGTGACGACCGCATGCAGGATCTTCTGGGCGCGCCTGGGTAGCTCACCGCCGGACATGACGCTCTAACGGAGCTTACGACATCGCGACGATGCGTGCCGCGATCCGATCTGCCATCAGAAAGCCGCGCAGAGTCGGGCAGATCCATCCAGCGCGGCGCTCGGCGAGCTGCTCGTCGCAAAGCCAGGCCGCGATCTCGGGCGCGACGTCGGTCTCGGCGACGCCGTCGACGGTGCGCAGGCCGAGCCACGCGCGATCCGCGGCCATCTCGGCGGCGGGGATCGTCATCGCGTCGGGCGGCGCGCCGGCGAGATAGTCGGCGACGCGGCGAGGGTTCGTCGCGCGGATCGCGCTGCCGTCCGCGTGCAGCTGGAGCGACGCGGCTCCGCAGCCGATGCCGAGGAACGGCTGGCCGCGCCAGTACAGCGAGTTGTGCACGGCGCGCCGGCCCGGCTTGGCGTAGCTCGAGATCTCGTAGTGCTCGAAGCCGCGCGCGGTGAGCGCGTCGTGCGTCGCGACGTACAGCGCGTACAGCGTGTCCTCGTCGTGCGGCACGAGCCGGCCGGCACGCACGCGCGCACCGAACGCGGTGCGCTCCTCGATCGTCAGCTCGTAGATCGACAGGTGATCGACGTCGGTCTCGACGTGCGGCGGCATGGCGGCGCGTCCGGGCACCGGCGTGCCGAGGATGAAGTCCGCCGACACGACGAACCCCGCGGCGCGCGCGGCGGCGACCGCGGTGCGGCCGTCGCCGAAGCGATGATCGCGGCCGAGCACGACGAGCTCGTCGGCGTCGAACGACTGCACGCCGATCGACAGCCGCGTGACGCCGGCCGCGCGCCAGGCCGCGAGCCGCTCGGCCGTACAGTCGGTCGGGTTCGCCTCGAGCGTGATCTCGCGCGGCTGCCCGAACCGACCGCGGATCTCGGCGATCGCGCGCGCGACGCACGCCGGATCCCACAGCGACGGCGTACCGCCGCCGACGTAGATCGACGCGAGCGCGCCGGCGAACGCGGGCGCACGGGCGTCGAGCTCGCGCAGGATCGCCGCGAGATAGCCCTCGTGCTCGGGAGCGCCGACCTCGACCGCGAAGTCGCAGTAGGGGCACAGCTTGCGGCACCAGGGGTAATGGAGGTAGACGCCTAGGTCCACAGATGCCGTCAATCTACCTCGACAACGCCGCTTCGACCCGTGTCGCCGACGAGGTGCTCGCCCTGATGACCGAGGTGATGCGGACCGCGTGGGGCAACCCGAGCGCGCAGCACCCGCTGGGCGCGGCCGCGCGCGCCCACCTCGACACCGCGCGCGGCCGGCTGCTCGCGGCGCTCGGCGATCGCGACGGCAAGCTGTCGGACATCGTGTGGACGAGCGGGTGCAGCGAGGCGAACGCGCTCGCCGTGCTCGGCGCCGCCCGCGTGCGGTCCGGCAAGCTCGTGATCTCCACGCTCGAGCACCCGGCGATCTCGACGCTCGCCGACCGGCTCGCGCGCGAGGGCCGCGAGATCGTGCGCGTCGCGCCCGGCCGGGGCGGCGTGCTCGATCCCGACGAGGTCGCGGAGGCGGCGCACGGCGCGGGCGTCGTGTCGCTGATCGCGGTGCAGAACGAGGTCGGCGTCGTCCAGCCGGTCGCGGCGATCGCGCAGGCGATCCGGGCGACCGGCAACACGTGTCACATCCACGTCGACGCCGCGCAGGCGGTCGGCAAGATCGCGCTCGACTTCCAGGCGCTGCAGGTCGACTCGATCGCGGTCGCCGGCCACAAGCTGCACGGCCCCAAGGGCGTCGGCGCGCTGCAGCTGCGAGCCGGCGCGGCGATCGAGCCGCTGTGGGTCGGCGGCGGCCAGCAGCGCGGACTGCGTGGCGGCACCCAGGACGCGCCCGGCGCGGCCGGCCTCGGGCTCGCGGCCGAGCGCGCGATCGCCGCCCTGCCCTCCGCGCGCGCGCGCTGGCTCGAGCTCGCCGCGCGCGTCCACCAGCTGCTCGCCGAGCGCGGCGTCGCGTTCCGCCAGCTCGTGCCCGATCACCGGCGCGCGCCGCACATCCTCGCGCTCGGGTTCCCGAACGTCAGCGCCGGTGCGCTGCGCAACGTGCTGTCGTCGCGCGGCGTCTGCATCTCGACCGGCTCCGCCTGCGCCGACGGCCACGATCACAAGATCTCGGCCGCGCTCGTCGCGCTCGACTTCCCGGCCGACCACGGCATGGTGCGGCTCAGCTTCGGCCTCGACACGACGCTCGACGAGGTCGAGACCGCGACGCGGATCCTCGGCGACGTCGCGGCCGACCTCGCGGGCAAGAATTAGCCGCCAAGACGCCATGCACGCCAAGACAGACGCCAAGACGATCTTCTAAGAAGATCGGCTTGGCGTCTGTCTTGGCGCCTCGGCGTCTTGGCGGCCAGGCTTCGTCAGCCGCTCGAGAACGCCAGCGCGAACTTGAACGTGCCGCCGGGCGACGTGCGGAACTTCCAGCCGCGGATGCGCGAGATGAGGCACTTGCCGAAGTTGTCGCCGGCGTGATCGGAGAGCTGGACGTCGCTGACCACGCCGTCCTTGTCGACGGTGAGCGTGACGTCGATCTTCTTGATGTCGCCGACGTCGAGGCCGAGCGCGCCCTTCTGCGCGCGCATGTAGCAGCGCCTGGTGCCGTCGCCCTGCTTGGCCGCCATGTCCTCGATCTCGTCGGCCTTGAGCCGGCCGGCGCCGGGGAGCTCGGGCGGCGGCTCGGGCTGCCTCTGGATCTGGACCGGACGCGGACGCGGATGCGGCACCGCGGCGCTGCCCATCGCGCCGGTGCTCGCGACCGCCTCGATCGGGTTGCGCGGGCGCGGGTTCGGATCGTCGGGACGGCTGGTGTCGAAGTCGTGCTGGCGACCGAGCTGCGACGGCTCGTCGTCGCCGTTGCCCTGCACGAGCAGCACGACCGCGACGACGACGCCCGCGAGCAGCACGCCGGCGGCGGACAGCAGCATGATCATGCCGCGGCGGTGCGCGCGGTAGGGCGCGGCGGCGACGACGCTCTCGCTCGGCACCGGCTGGTTGCCGAGCAGCCCCGGCATCGCGCCCGGCAGCATCGGCGCCGGGCCGAACGCGTCGGGGGGCGGCGCGCCGGGTAGCACGTCGCCCGCGGGCAGCTTCGCGTGCGACGCGGTGCGGCCGAGCCGCGGCTGCGCGCCCGTCGAGCGCCCCATCTTCGCGATGTCGGCGAGCTTGACGACGCGCGACACCTCGCCGATCGCGAGGCCGTCGTCGTCGTCGTCGTCACCGCCGGGCTCGGGCTCGAAGATCGGCTTGACCGGCGCCTTCGCGAGTGCGCGAGCCGGCGCCGCGAACGCCGCCGCGCCCTTGGGCATCGTCGTCGCGGCGTCGATGTCGGAGGCGCGCCGCTCCGCGTGCGGC
>JBLMXA010000148.1:0-3189 GCA_050257515.1 Acidobacteriota bacterium
CTTGCCCGTCCCCGGCGCGCACGTGACCGTCAGGGTTCCCGACATCTCGTCGCCGGCGCGCGTGCCCTGATAGCTCGCGGTGATCGGCGGCGCGTGGACGTCCATCGTGACGCTGTTGCCCTTGACGGTGATCGCGATCGGCACCGGCTGCTGGAAGCACAGGCTGCCGGTGACGGTCAGCATCGCCTTGCCGTCTCTGACGTCGAGCATGAAGTCGCCGCCGCCGGGCATGTTCGCCGGCTCGGTCCGCGTCCACGTGCCCTTCCAGGTGCCGTCGACCATCGCGGTGTTGCCGGCGGTGTTGCCGGCGGGTGGCGGCGCCGAGGGCGACGAGGACGTCGTCGAGGATTTTCCGCACGCGCCGGCAAGGCAGGCGAGGAGCAGGGCGGTCTTCATGCCTGCTATGTATCGCGCATCGACGTGGCACGGTAGGACACCGCCCGACATCTGCACCCTGATATGATGTGGGACGCGGACGGCCAGCCACCGTCAGCCCTGGGGAATCTTGGCGAAACGGCGCGTCCTCGCGATCTCCTCCGACCTCGACCAGCTGCGGCGCATCGTGCGGACGCTCGAGCGCGCGGGCGCGGAGGTCGATGCCGTGCGCAGTCCCGAGGCCGTCGCGACCGAGCAGATCCCGCACCGCTACATCTTCTACGCGATGCCGGGCGGCAAGCTCGAGGCGCTCGCGCCGCTCGTGCCCAAGCTGCGCGATCGCGCGCACGTCACGATCGTGACGCCGGAGGCAAAGCTCACGGATCTGACCACGTACCTGCGCGACGACCGTATCAACCACGTCGTCGTCGGCGACGAAGAGCTCGAGGACGGCGTCTACGTCACCGCGAAGAAGCTGCTCACCGGCGACATCTTCGGCATCGAGAAGTACCTGCCGGAGAACACGCCGGTGCACTACGCCCGCCTGCGTGACTTCGAGGGCCGCGGCAAGGCGATCGACACGATCCTCGGCTTCGCCGAGGAGTCGAAGATGCGGCGCCAGGTGCGCAGCGCGATCGGCCAGGTCTGCGAGGAGCTGCTGATGAACGCGCTCTACGACGCGCCGGTCGACGCCGAGGGCAAGCCGGTGTTCGCCGAGGTCGATCCGCACGACCGCACGCGCTCGCGCTCGCCGCGGCCGGTCTCCATCCGCTACGCAGCGACGGACGAGATCTTCGCGATCGCGGTGCGCGATCGCTTCGGCCGGCTCGCGAAGAACACGATCCTCGCGTACATCGAGAAGTGCATCCACTCGCCGAACCAGATCGATCGCAAGACGTACGGCGCGGGCCTCGGGCTCTACCTCGTCGCGAACGCGGCGGCGAGCTACATCGTCAACGTCGCGTACGGGATCGCGACCGAGGTCGTGTGCACGTTCGATCGCGGCGCGAAGTCGCCGCTGCGTCTCGTGGGCGTGTTCGTTCATCCGGGCGGTGCCGAGATGCTCAAGCAGGGACCGGAGCCCGAGGTGCAGGTGCGCCCGGGAAGCGTGGATGGCTGAGCGGCAGTTCGGCCCCTACCGGCTCGTCCGCCAGATCGCCGTCGGCGGCATGGCCGAGATCCACCTCGCCAAGACCAAGGGGATCGCCGGGTTCGAGAAGTACGTCGCGCTCAAGATGATCCACCCGAACTTCGCCGAGGACGAGCAGTTCATCCAGATGCTCGTCGACGAGGCGAAGATCGCGGTGCAGCTGAACCACGGCAACATCGCCCAGACGTTCGATCTCGGCCGCGTCGGCGACACGTTCTACATCACGATGGAGTACGTCGACGGCTCGGATCTCTACAAGGTCCTGCGCCGCGCGAGCGAGAGCGACATCGAGATGCCGCTCGACGTGTGCGCGTTCGTCGGCAAGGAGATCGCGAGCGCGCTCGATCACGCGCACCGCAAGAAGGATCACCTCGGCAAGAACCTCGGCATCGTCCATCGCGACGTGTCGCCGCAGAACGTGCTGATCAGCTACTCCGGCGAGGTCAAGCTCGTCGACTTCGGCATCGCGAAGGCGACGATGAAGGCGCGCCAGACCGCGGTCGGCGTGATCAAGGGCAAGTACTACTACATGAGCCCCGAGCAGGCGTGGGGCGAGGCGATCGACTACCGCTCCGACATCTTCTCGGCCGGCATCGTCATCTACGAGATGATGACGGGGCAGATGCTCTACCTCGAGGAGGATCTGCACAAGCTGCTCGACATGGCGCGCCGGGCCGACATCGCGCCGCCGGGCACGCTGCGCAAGGGCATCCCGCCGCAGCTGCAGAGCATCGTGATGCGGGCGCTCGCGAAGAGGAAGGAGGATCGCTACCAGAGCGCCGCCGACCTCGCCTCGGACCTCGAGCGGTTCCTGCACGCGTACTCGCCGGTGTTCACCGCCGCGAAGCTGTCGGGCGTGCTGCGCAAGGTCATCGGCGAGCCGCAGCAGGTGCCCGACTACGTCGTCGAGGTGAACGGCGGCGAGAACGCGACGCTCACGCTCACCGTCGACGATCTGATCCACGACCGCGACGAGCTGCGCGACGAGAACAGCGTCATCTTCCGCGTCGCCGATCTCAAGCCGAAGAAGCCGACCGGCACGCCCGCGAATCGCGTGACGCGCCAGGCGAACCTCGACGACATCAAGACGCCGCCGCGCGCGCAGACGACGCCGCCGATGGGCGGCAAGAAGCTGCCGTCCGTGGCGAAGCCGCCGGCAAAGCCGCGCCAGGCGAGCGAGGAGACGCGCGAGGTCGGCGCCGCGCCGCCGAACCCGAACCAGGAAGACAGCGGGCTGCTCACCTGGGGCGGCGAGACGCTGGCCGGCTCGGACGATCTCGACGGCATCGGCGAGCACACGATGATCACCGGCGCGCCGAGCGCGATGAGCCGCGGCCCGTTCATGGACGTGGCGAGCGAGGACGGCGTCGACGCGACGATGGTCAGCGGCGCGCCCGAGCCCGAGCCGCCCGCGGATGGCGACGAGGACGACGACGCGCCGACCGTCGACGGCGAGGATGGCCCGACGATCCAGCGCGAGTTCACCGGTCGCAAGCCGAAGGTCGCCGCGAAGAAGGGCCCGGCACCGCCCGCGCTCGCCGCGAACATCCACGCGCCCGCGGTCAGCGAGCTGCGCAAGCCGCGCGCGTCGCGCAAGACGCCGGGGGCCGGCGTGGCGGCGCCGCAGAACAACGTGCTGCAGGCGATCGTCGGTGCGCAGCCGG
>JBLMXA010000149.1:0-2658 GCA_050257515.1 Acidobacteriota bacterium
GGAATCACGCAGCATGCAATATCGAGCAGCATAGGCAGGACGGAAAGCACAGGCAGTACGGGAGAGCCGCATGGCGCAAACGACGATCGAACAATTCGCGACCGACCTCAAGATGCCGGCCGGCGCGTTGCTGGAACAGCTGTCCGCGGCGGGCGTCGCGGGCAAGAAGCAGGGCGACAAGCTCACCGAGCAGGACAAGACGCGCCTGCTCGATTACCTGCGCAAGCAGCACGGCGCCGCCGGCGACGGCAAGAAGCGCATCACGCTGACGCGCAAGCAGACCTCCGAGATCAAGGCGGCGGACTCGAGCGGCAAGGCGCGCACGATCCAGGTCGAAGTGCGCAAGAAGCGCGTTCTCGTCCGCCGCGACGAAGGCGACGGCGCCGGCGCGCCGGCGGCGACCGAGGAGCCATCGAAGGCACCCGCTGCGCCGGTGTTGTCCGCCGAGGAGATCGCGGCGCGCGAGGCCGAGGAGCGCAAGGCGCAGGAGCTGATCGCGCGCCAGCAGGAAGACCTGCAGAAGAAGCAGGAAGAAGCGGCGAAGCGCAAGACGAAGAAGGAGCGCGAGGCCGAGGAAGCGGCCGCACGCGCGGCAGCCGAGGCGAAGGCCGCGGCCGAAGCGAAGGCGGCGGCTGCCGCGGCGACGACCGCGAAGGCGAAGCCCGAAGGAGGCACGCTGCATCGTCCCGCCGCGAAGCCGGGCGAAAAGCGCGAGAAGCCGGCGAAGAAGGCGCCGGGACAGGTATTCCAGGAAGAGGCGGCGCGCCGGCGTGCGCTGCGCTTGCGCGGCGACGCGACCGGCGGCGCCGGTGTCGCCGGATGGCGCGGCCCGAAGGGCGGGCGTCACGGCCGCGACGACGAATCGGGCGAGCAGATCGCGACCTCGCCGATGCCGGCGATGCCGATGGTGCGCGAGATCTTCGTGCCGGAGACGATCACCGTCGCCGACCTCGCGCACAAGATGTCGGTCAAGGCGGCCGAGGTCATCAAGGCGCTGATGAAGATGGGCTCCATGGTCACGATCAATCAGGTGATCGACCAGGAGACGGCGATGATCGTCGTCGAGGAGATGGGCCACAAGGCGAAGGCCGCGAAGCTCGACGAGCCCGACGCGATGCTCGTGGAGCAGGAAGCCGCGCACGGTGCCGAGGCGCTGCCGCGCCCGCCGGTCGTCACCGTCATGGGCCACGTCGACCACGGCAAGACGTCGCTCCTCGACACCATTCGCCGCGCGCGCGTCGCGAGCGGCGAGGCGGGCGGCATCACGCAGCACATCGGCGCCTATCACGTCGAGACGAAGAAGGGCACGATCACGTTCCTCGATACGCCGGGCCACGAGGCGTTTACGGCGATGCGTGCGCGCGGCGCGAAGGTGACCGACATCGTCGTGCTGGTCGTCGCGGCGGACGACGGCGTCATGCCGCAGACGAAGGAAGCGATCGCGCACGCGAAGGCGGGCCACGTGCCGCTCGTCGTCGCCATCAACAAGATCGACAAGCCGGACGCGAATCCCGACCGCGTGAAGCAGGAGCTCGTCGCCGAAAGCGTGTTGCCCGAGGAATACGGCGGCGACGTGCAGTTCGTGCCCGTGTCCGCCAAAACGGGGCAGGGCATCGACGATCTTCTCGACGCGATCCTGCTCCAGGCCGAGGTGCTCGAGCTCAAGGCGCCGAAGGACGCGCCCGCCAAGGGCATCGTCATCGAGTCGCGCCTCGACAAGGGGCGCGGGCCGGTTGCGACGGTGCTGGTGCACGCCGGAACGCTGAAGCGCGGCGACGTCGTGCTGGCCGGCGCGGTCTTTGGTCGGGTGCGCGCGATGACCGACGAGAACGGCAAGTCGGTGAACGAGGCGGGCCCGGCGATCCCGGTCGAGATCCAGGGCTTGTCGGACGTGCCGCTCGCCGGCGAGGAAGTGATGGCGCTCGGCGACGAGCGCAAGGCGCGCGAGATCGCGCTCTTCCGCCAGGGCAAGTTCCGCGACGTGAAGCTCGCGAAGCAGCAGGCCGCGAAGCTCGAGAACATGTTCGAGCAGATGGGCGAGTCGGGCGTGAAGACGCTGACGTTGATCGTCAAGGCCGACGTGCAGGGAAGCTACGAGGCGCTGCAGCAGGCGCTGACGAAGCTCTCCACCGACGAGGTGAAGGTCAACATCGTGCACGCCGCGGTGGGAGGCATCACCGAATCGGACATCAACCTCGCGCTCGCCTCCAAGGCGGTGGTGATCGGCTTCAACGTCCGCGCGGATGCGCAGGCGCGCAAGCTCGCCGAATCGAGCGGCGTGCAGATCCGCTACTACGACATCATCTACGAGGCGGTCGACGAGGTGAAGGCCGCGCTCTCGGGGATGCTCGCGCCCGAGCAGAAGGAGAACCGGCTCGGCCTGGTCGAGGTGCGCGAGGTGTACCGCATCTCGAAGGTGGGCACCGTGGCGGGCTGCTACGTGCTCGAGGGGCTCGTGCGCCGCGGCGCGAAGATCCGCGTGCTGCGCGACAACGTCGTGATCCACGACGGCGAGCTCGACTCGCTGAAGCGCTTCAAGGACGACGTGCGCGAGGTGAAGGCCGGGTTCGAGTGCGGCTTGTCGATCAAGAACTTCAACGATATCGAGCAGAAGGATCAGCTCGAGGTGTATGAGATCGTGGAGGTGAGCAGGACGCT
>JBLMXA010000150.1:0-2745 GCA_050257515.1 Acidobacteriota bacterium
AATTGGTGTCGGGCGGGATTCGCCCGGCCGACGGGAACGACTCGTCGCCGAACGGCACGCCGACGAGCTCGCCGAGGAACCGCGTCGTGCGCGCGACGTCGCCACTCGCGTGCCGCATCACGCGCGCGCGCAGCTTCTGGCGCCGCACCTCGATCGGCTCGCCATCGAGGATGCCGGCGGCGCGCCGCAGCGCCGGCGCGATCAGCGCGAACGGCGAGCCGGCGGTGAGCGGGTCGCCGCGTCCGATCCACACCTCGACCGGCTCGCCGCGGTCGCGGATGCGGCGCAGCAGCTCGTAGCGCACGCGCGACTTGCCGATGCCCGCCGCCCCGGTGACGACGACCGCACGCGCGATCGGCTCGCCGACGCACTCGTCGTAGAGACCGGCGAGCACGCCGAGCTCGCGATCGCGGCCGACGCACGGCGTCGGCTTGCCGAGCAGCGTGCGCGCGGCGTCGACGACGTCTCGCTCGCCGAGCAGCGTCAGCCCGCGCTCGTCGCCGCCGACGTCGAAGCGCGTGCCGAGCAGCCCCGCGGTGATCTCGTCGACGCGCACGAGGTGGCGCGCCGCGCGCTCGCCCGCGGCGAGCAGCTGGGCCGCGCGATCGATCACCTCGCCGACCGGCCACCGACCGGCCATCACGCCGCGGCCCGTCGCGAGCGCCATCGCCGAGTCCGGCGCGGCGCGCTTGAACGCGAGCGCGCAGCGCGCGGCGTGCATCGCCTGATCCGCGGCGTCGCCCTTGCCCGCGAGGGTGACGACGTAGCTGCCGTCGACGAGCCGCTCGAGCGCGGCGCCGTGGGCCTGCGCGACGTCGCGCAGCGCGGCGACCGGATCGAGCGACGCGTGCAGGTTCGATTCATCCGCGGTGTCGTCGAGCGGATCGCCGGCGACCTGCAGCGGCGGCGACTCCAGCGTCGCGCCGGTGCTCGGGTCGACGATCGTGCGATCGCGTGCGCCCGCGGCGCTGCCGATCAGCACGACGCACAACAGCTGCCGTTCGGTCAGCGTGAGCGCGGGCGCCGGCGCCGCGACGACCGGCCGCTCGCCGAGATCGATCGTGCCCGACGCGCGCAGCCGCTCGAGCTCGGCCGCGAGCTCGCCGCCGCCCGCCGGCCGCTGCTCGGGCTTCTTCGCGAGCGTGCGCGCGACGAGCGCGTCGAGCGGCTCGGGCAGCTCGGGGCGAAGCTCGCGCACGTGCGGCGCGTCCTCGAGCAGGATCTTCGCGAGCACCGCCATGATGTTGTCGCCGACGAACGCGACGCGCCCGGTCAGGCACTCGAACAGCACGCAGCCGAGCGCGAACACGTCGGCGCGCGGGCCGACGTCCTTGGCGCCGCGCGCCTGCTCGGGCGCCATGTATCCCGGCGTGCCGATCATGACGCCCGTCTTCGTGCCGCCGCGCGCGGCATCGGTCACCCGCGCGACGCCGAAGTCGAGCAGCTTCGCCTGGGCGAGCTCGCCGCCGGGCAGCATGATGTTCGAGGGCTTGACGTCGCGGTGGACAATGCCGCGCTCGTGCGCCGCGCCGAGCGCCTCGGCGAGCCGCCGCACGAGGTGGACGCTCTCGGCCGCGGTGAGCCCGCTCCTGCCCAGCCGCTGCGCGAGGCTCTCGCCCTCGAGCCACTCCATCGCGAGCCACATCTCGCCGGTCCGCGCGACCCCGTCGGCGACGTGGCGGACGATCGCCGGGTGGTGGAGCGTCTGCAGCACGCGGATCTCGCGCGCGAACCGCTGCGCGCCGTCGCCGCCGCCCGCGCGCAGCGCCTTGACCGCGACCGTCTCGCCGGTCGACCGGTCGCGGGCCCGGAACACCGTCCCCATGCCGCCCGACCCCGCGACGGCCTCGAGGACGAAGCGGTCTTCCAGGAGGTCCCCCGGCTGCATCCGACCGGGAAGCTAACACGCGCGATCCGGGGGGCCGCCTGCCCGCCCGGCCAGGAAAACCCGCAGATTTGTCGGCTCCGAGCCTAGAGGATCTCGTTGACGCGATAGTAAGCGTGGTTACGTTGCACCCGTCATGAAGATCGACCAGCTCACCCTCAAGGCGCGCGAGGCTCTCGCCTCCGCGCGTGATGCCGCGATCGCGCGCCACCACGCCGAGACCGGCCCCGAGCACCTCCTGGTGGCGCTGCTCGAGCAAGAGGAGGGCGTGGTCCCGCGCATCCTCCAGAAGCTCGGAGCCGATGCGCGCGTCGTCCGCGCCGACCTCGATCAGGCGCTCGCGCGCCTGCCGCGCGCCCACGGCTCGTCGCTCGACGTCGACTTCGGCCGCGCGATCAAGGACACGTGGGAAGCCGCCGCCAAGCAGGCGGACGAGATGAAGGACGAGTTCATCTCGACGGAGCACTTCCTGATCGCGCTCGCCGCCGGCAAGTCGGCCGCCGGCGACGCGCTGCGCAAGGCGGGCGCCACGAAGGAGGCGATCCTCGAGGCGCTCGTCCAGGTGCGCGGCAACCAGCGCGTCACCGATGCCGATCCCGAGGGCAAGTACGAGGCGCTCGAGAAGTACTGCCGCGATCTCACCAAGCTCGCCCAGCAAGGCAAGCTCGATCCGGTGATCGGCCGCGACGACGAGATCCGCCGCACCATCCAGATCCTGAGCCGGCGCACCAAGAACAACCCGGTGCTCGTCGGCGAGGCCGGCGTCGGCAAGACCGCCGTCGTCGAGGGCATCGCGCAGCGCGTGGCGACCGGCGACGTGCCCGAGTCGTTGCGCGACAAGAAGATCCTGACGCTCGATC
>JBLMXA010000151.1:0-5251 GCA_050257515.1 Acidobacteriota bacterium
GAGCCCGAGCGGCTCGAGGCCGGCGCGCGGCGGTTCGCGCTGACGCTCGGGCGCAGCCTCGAGCTCGCGCTGCTCTGCGCTCACGCGCAATGGGCGCTCGATCACCAGCACGCGGCGGCGCCGCGGCTCGTGGCAGCGGCGCGGCGGTTCGCGCTGAACGGCGTCGATCTCGTCGCGGACGCGAACCTCGCCGATACGCGGCTGCTCGCGTGATCGATCAGTACTGCGGCGCGCCCGGGGCCGGCGGCGGCGGCGCGCCACCCGGCGGCGGTGCCGGCGGCGGCGGCGCGCCACCCGGCGGCATCCCGGCCGGGGGCGGAGCGCCACCGGCGCCGTTGCACGCGTAGTGGACGCGCCACGCGGTCGCGGTCCGCGTGCTCTGGACCTGGTTGGTCTGCTGACCGCCCTGAGTGACCTGCTGCTGCCCGTCGGGCGACGTGCTGGTCCCCTGACCGTACTGGGTGTTCGACTGCGAGTAGGTGTCGGTGCCGACCGCCTCCTCGCCCTCCTGCACGATCGTGTAGTTGTTCGGGCCGCAGTGCGAGGCCATCTCCTGGTTCGCCTGCTCCATCGCCTTGCCGCGATCGCCTTGTAGCTCGATGATGCCACCCGTCTGCGTGCGCTGGATGACGCGCGCGGTTCCGCACGCGGCGAGAGCAACGATCAGACCCAACGAGAGCTTGCGAAGCATGTCCCTGTCTCCTGTGACGGCCAGATGAGCCGCAGCGACGGTAAACCAACGCCGATGGCGCGATCAACTCCCGAGATGTTCGCGAACCGGCTGCGCAAGACCGCGCGTCACCTCGGCAAGTGGGCCCGCCGCGAGCAGGTCACCTGCTGGCGCGTCTACGATCGGGACATTCCGGAGGTGCCGATCACGGTCGACACCTACGACGGCGCGCTCGTCGTCAACGACTACCGCATCGATCCCGGCGACGCCGCCTGGCTCGACGCGCTGGCCGCCGCGGCGCGCGACGTGCTCGACGCCCGCGACGTGTTCGTCAAGCGCCGCGAACGGCTCGTCGATCGCCAGGAGGGGCACCAGTACGAGCGGCTCGCGAGCGAGGGCGCGTGGCGCACCGTGCGCGAGGGCGGCCACGCGTTCCGCGTCAACCTCAGCGACTACGTCGATACCGGCCTGTTCCTCGATCACCGGATCACGCGCGCGCGCGTGTCGCGTGAATCCGCGCTCACGTTCTTGAATCTGTATGCCTATACCGGCGCCTTCACGGTGTACGCCGCCGCGGCGGGCATGAAGACGACCAGCGTCGACCTGTCTCGCACGTACCTCGACTGGGCGCACGAGAACCTCGCGCTGAACCAGCTCGCGGGCGAGCTCGTGCACGCCGACGTGCGCGAGTTCCTCGCCGACGCTCGCCGCGCCGGTCGGCGCTGGGACCTCGCGGTCGTCGACCCGCCGACGTTCTCGAACTCCAAGCGCATGGATTACACCTGGGACGTCCAGCGCGATCACGCGGCGCTGCTCGCCGACGTCCAGGCGGTGACGGCGAACGTGATCTGGTTCTCGACGAACAAGAAGAAGTTCAGGCTCGAGGTCGACGGCTTCACCGACGAGACCCACGCGACGACGCCGCCGGACTTCCGCCACCGGCCGCATCACGCGTACCGGTCTCAGAGATAGCCGCCAAGCCGCCATGCACGCCAGGACAGACGCCAAGATCTGTTCGCGCGCGCTTCGCGCGCGAAGAAATCGCTTGGCGTCTGTCTTGGCGCCTCGGCGGCTTGGCGGCTAATCCTCTGCGCGGAGCGCCGCGACGATCGCAGGGGCCGCCAGGGCGACCCGCGGCTGGTGCTCGACGAGGCAGCGGTGGATCGCCTCGAGGTCGGAGGCGGACGGCGCGAGCAGGGGGCGGTGGGCGAGCATGCGGTGGAGGCGGCGAGTGATCGACTCGGGCTGGCGCAGGTCATCGGGCACGCCGTGGGCGCGCAGGCGCGCGAGCAACAGCGCGAAGCGATCGCCGTCGCCCGGATCGCGCCAGCGCACGGGCGCGTGATCGCACGCGAGCGCGGCGGTGTAGCTCGCGCGGTAGCCGTGCTCGATCACGAGCACGCCGTCGAGCAGCAGCTCGACGCCGACGTGGCTCGCGGCGCGGCGCGGGCCGCGCGCGCACCCCGCGCGCGACAGGCGCGCGTCGAGCTCGCGCATCAGCTCGAGCGCGGCGGGCATCTCGTGGAACGCGGCGTCGGTCGCGTGGTGGTGCGCGATGCCGCGCGCGATCGCGGCGTCGTCGGGCTCGGCGAGCCGGCCGCGGCACATCGTCGCGAAATCGGGCAGCATCGCGCCGAGCAGCGCCGGCGCGTCGGCCGACGCGTGGCTCGCGATCGCGGCATGCCCGAAGAAGTTCACGATCCTTGTTAGCATCTCTCCATGCCGCTCGTGATCGGAATCGATCTCGGCACGCAGAGCGCCAAGGCCGTCGTCTGCGACGAGCGGCTCGCCGTGCTGGGCGCGCATCACGAACCGATCGCGACGCGGTTCCCGCAGCCGGGATGGGCCGAGCAGGATCCCGGCGAATGGCTGGTCGTGCTGCGCAAGGCGATCGCGCTCGCGCTGCACGCCGCGCAGGCGCGTGGCGAGGACATCGCCGCGCTCGCGCTCGCCGGTCAGCTCGACGGCTGCGTCGCGGTCGACACGCGCGGCCATCCGGCGCACGCGCCGCTGATCTGGCAAGACCGCCGCGCGACCGCGCAGCTCGCCGCGATCGATCCCGCGCGCGTCCACGCGATCACCGGCCAGGTCGCCGACCCGTCGCACATGGCCGCGAAGATCCGCTGGCTGCGCGACCACGGCGTGCGCGCGGCGCGCTACCACCAGCCGGTCAGCTTCCTCGTCGAGCACCTCACGGGTGCCGCGGTGCTCGATCCGTCGCACGCCTCGACGACGATGCTGTACGACCTCGCCGCCGGCACGTGGTCGAGCGAGCTGCTCGCCGCGTTCGCGATCGATCCCGGGGAGCTGCCCGAGATCCGCCCGACGTGCGCGATCGCGGGCACGCTGCGCGCGCCGGTCGCCAGCCTCCCCGCCGGCACGCCGGTCGCGGTCGGCACCGGCGACGACTTCGCGACGCCGCTCGGCGCCGGCGTCGCGGTGCCCGGCCCGATCGTCGTCGCGATCGGCACCGCGGAGGTCGTCGGCGCGCTCGCCGCGAGCCCCGTGCTCGACGTGCCCGCGGCGCGCGGTGCGTCCGATCCGTGGCGCGCGCTCGCCGAGCCGATGGTCGAGACCCACGCGTACCCGACCGGCGCGTGGTTCGTCGAGAACCCCGGCTGGCTGTCGGGCGGCGCGATCCGGTGGGCGATGCAGCTGCTGAACGTCGCGAGCGAGGCCGAGCTCGACGCGCTCGCGGCATCGGCGCCGGCCGGCGCCGGCGGCGTCACGTTCGTGCCGGCGCTCGCCGGCGCGATGACGCCGGTGTGGCGGCCGGACGCGCTCGGCGTGCTCGACGGGCTGACGGCCGCGCACGATCGCGCGCACGTCGCGCGCGCGATCCTCGAGGGCCTGGCGTTCGCGTGCCGCGACGTCGTGGGGCGAATCTCCGCACTCGGGCTGCCGGCGCGCGAGGTGCTCGTGCTCGGCGGCGGCTCGCGCAGCGCCACGTGGGCGCAGCTGCGCGCCGACGCGCTCGGGCTGCCGCACCAGGTCGCCGCGCGCGCCGACACGTGCGCGATCGGCGCGGCGATGATCGCCGCGGTCGCGGCGGGGCTGGTGCCCGATCTCGCCGCCGCGTGCGCGCTCGCGCCGCCGCCGGCGGCGACGTATCAGCCGCGCGGCTCGCTCGCCGACGCCTACGATCGCTACCGGGGCGTCGTCGCGCGCCGGCTGCAGGTGTGACGTGGCGCGCTACGCCCGGCGGCGGTCCTGGGCTAGAGTCCGGTCCATGCGGTGGTACCGGGTCGTCGTCGCGCTCGCCGTGGGCGGGTGCACGAAGACACCGCCGCCCGCCTGCATCACCGTCGACACCTCCTGCCACACCCTGTACCAGCCGACGTTCGACAACGTGTACACGATGACGCTCGCTCCTCATTGCGGCTCCACCAACAGCGGCTGCCACTCGACGACTCCCGGCCCGAGCCAGCTGTCGTTCGCCGACGAGCAGACCGCGTACACCGAGCTGCTGTCGCCGTCGCACCTCGATCCGAAACGCGATCGCGTCGTCCCCGGCGATCCCGCGTGCAGCTTGATCACGGTGCGCACCGACTCGCCGGGGCAGGACTACCAGATGCCGCCGGGCACGCCGCTGCCGCCCGAGGAGCGCTGCGCGCTGATCCAGTGGGTCGCCGCTGGCGCGCCGGGCCCCGGTGTGGGGAGCGCCCGGTGAGGTGGCTCGCGGCGCTCGTGATCGGCGCGCTCGTCGCCGCGTGCGGCGATAGCCCGAAGCTGCCGGTGTCGCAGCTCGAGGATCCGAACACGTGCATGCGATGCCACCCGAACCACTTCACGCAGTGGTCGGGCTCGATGCACGCGTACGCGTCGGACGATCCGGTGTTCCTCGCGATGAACAAGCGCGGCCAGCGCGACACGCAGGGCCAGCTCGGCGCGTTCTGCCTGCAGTGCCACGCGCCGATGGCGATCGCGCTCGGCCTCTACAGCGACAGCAACGCCGGCGACTTCGATCCGACGACGCTGCCGCCGCAGGCGCGCGGCATCACGTGCTACTTCTGCCACGACGTCAAGAAGATCGTCGACGATCACAACAACGGTCTCCAGCTCGCGCTCGACCAGACGATGCGCGGCGGCGTCAAGGATCCGGTCGACAGCCCCGCGCACCACGCCGCGTACGACGCGGCGATGGACTCGTACACGAACAACTCGACGATGTGCGGCTCGTGCCACGACGTCGTCACGCCGCGCGGCGTCGCGCTCGAGCGCACGTACAGCGAGTGGCAGACCACGATCTTCGCGGAGGACGATCCGCACGTGCACAACACGTGCAGCGCGTGCCACATGCAGACCGATCCGTCGCAGACGACGATCGCCGACGTGAAGGGCGTCGCGGTGAAGTCGCGGCCGAACAGCTTCCACCTCCACACGTGGCCCGCGATCGATCAGGCGACGACGGACTTCCCGGAGACCGCCGCGCAGGCCGCCGGCATCCAGAGCATCCTCGACCCCGCGCTCACGATCATCGGCCCCAAGCCACTGGACAGCGCGATCCCGCCCGGCGGCATCTGCCTCGATCCGCCGGGCACGCTGACCGTGCGCATGGACACGATCCAGATCGGCCACGCC
>JBLMXA010000152.1:0-7429 GCA_050257515.1 Acidobacteriota bacterium
GCCACGCGTGGACGTGGCGACCGGTAGGCACCGACGTGCGCCGGCGGTAAGCTCGTCAGGCGTGTCCTCGACGCCCGCGCAAAAGTTCGTCTGCCCGCGGTGTCGCACCTCGTTCGAGGAACCGGCGCGGTTCTGTCGCGAGTGCGGCGCGGACATGACACACGCGAGCGCGCTCGATGCCGCCGCGCGCCGCGCCGACCCGGCGTTCGCGGACACCCACGCGCAGCAGGCGATCACGAGCGACGTGCCGATCGATCGCCGGCTGTCGGACTCGAACCAGGCGTGGCTCGGCAGGATCGTCGACGGTCGCTATCGCGTGCTCGAGGTGATCGGCCGCGGCGGCATGGGCGTCGTGTACCGCGTCGAGCACCTGCGCATGGGCAAGATCGCGGCGATGAAGGTGCTGCACCGCGATCTCGCCGGCGATCCCGAGGTCGTGCAGCGGTTCGAGCGCGAGGCCGCCGCGATCTCGAAGCTCCACCACCCGCACACCGTCCAGGTGTTCGACTTCGGGACCGCGCAGGAGGCGCTGTACCTGATCATGGAGTACGTGCGCGGCCTCGACCTCGCGCACGTGATCGAGCGCGATGGCCCGCTGCCGTGGTCGCGCGCGGCGCCGCTGCTCGCGCAGATCTGCGGCGCGCTGCAGGAAGCGCACGAGATGGGCGTGATCCACCGCGATCTCAAGCCGGAGAACGTGCTGATCACGCGCTCGACGGCGGGGCGCGACTACGCGAAGGTGCTCGACTTCGGGCTCGCGAAGCTCGAGCAGCCGCGCGCGCCACAGACCGAGACCGGGCGCCAGCAGATCGTCGGTACGCCGTACTTCATGTCACCGGAGCAGATCCGCGGCGACGCCGTCGACGCGCGCAGCGACATCTACTCGTTCGGCGCGCTGATGTTCGAGCTGCTCACCGGCCAGCACCTGTTCACCGGCTCGACGGCCGTCGGCGTGCTCACGAAACACCTGACCGCCGAGGCGGACGCGCCATCGATGCGCGCGCCGGACATGGGGCTCGATCCGCGCGTCGATCACCTGTGCCGCAAGGCGCTCGCGAAGGACCCGTCGCAGCGGTGGCCGAGCGCCGCCGTGCTCGGTGCGGCGATCGAGGAGGTGTTCGCGGAGACCGTCATCGAGGCGACCGGGCCCGGCACCCGAAGCAGCGGCCGCGGTCGGTTCGCGATCCCGCACTCCGAGACCGAGAGCGACCTGCGCCTGCGCCGCTCCGACATCGACGCGTTCGAGCGCTCGCTCGTGCGGCGCAAGTACGTGATGACCGCGTTCGGCGTGCTGCTCGCGCTCGGCGCGGCCGGCGCCGGCGCGTGGGCCTACATGCGCGAGCCGCCGCCGGTCACCGAGGAGCAGGAGCCGAACGACGACGCCGCGCACGCGAACAAGATCGCCGCCGGCAGCGAGGTGCACGGCTACCTCGGCAAGCGGCGCGCGCAGGACGAGGGCGATCGCGACGTGTTCGTCGTGCCGTGGCCGTCGGCGAGCCCCCACATCGTCACCGTGCGCGTCACCGGGATCCCGAACCTCGACGAGCACCTGCAGGTCACCGACGGCGACGGCCAGCACGGCGCGGTCGTCGACGAGGGCGGCGTCGGCGACGGCGAGGTGCTGCACCGCCGCGCGATCGACGGCCCGCTCGTCATCACGATCGGCCAGACGATCCCGAAGGATCAGAAGCTCCCCGTCGAGAACGTCAGCGATCCGTACACGCTGACGGTCACCGAGGAGCCCGCCGATGGCGAGACCGAGCCGAACGGTGACGACGCCGACGCCAACCCGCTCGAGCCGACGCGCGAGCTACGCGGCTTCCTCGACACGCACGACGACGTCGACGTGCTGCGGTGGACCGGCGGCGACGGCAACTTCACCGTGATCGTGCGCGCCGACGGGTTGCCGCTCGTCTGGCACATCGGCGACGGCAAGCTGCGCACGCCCGGTGCGGCGCAGGTCACGCTCCACAAGGGCGAGCTGTTCCGGCTCGAACGCGCGGATCGCGGGGCGCCTCGCCACGGCGCGCTGGCCGGCCGCGAGGCGCCGTGGTCGATCGTCGTGACGCCTGGGCCCTAACCTTAGGGCTGCGAGCTGGTCGTGCCCGAGCCGCTGCCCGAGCCGCTGCGGTCGCGATCGTGGTTGAGGTTCCGATCGTTCGTGCTGCGCGTGCGCATGTCGCTGCTACGAGCGGCGCCGCTGGTCGTCGCGTCGGTCGTGCCCGGCGTGGTGGTCGAGGGCGGCTCCGTGGTCGTCGTCGGCGGCGGCTCGGTCGTCGGCGGCGGTGGCGTCGGCGCCGTGGTCGTGCTGCCGCGCGTGCCGGGCATCGTGGGGTTGTGGCCCGGTCCGGTCGTCGAGCTCGCCGAGCCCGTCGTGTTCGACGTGTTGCTGCCGGTCGCGTCTGTATTGTTCCGGCGACAACCGAACGCGGCGGCCGCGATCACGAATGCAGAGATTGCTGAGCGTTTGAGCATGACTAACCTCCCGTATGTCCCCGGCAGGAGCAAGGACCGTGCGCGTCGCGTATGATGAATTCGATGAGCGACGACCACCGCGCGGATCCCGAGCGCACGAAGGTCAGCCTCGTCGATCCGCTGGCGGGCAAGGTGCTCGACAACCGCTATCGCATCGAATACCGGCTCGCGCAGGGCGGCTTCGGATCGGTCTACCGCGCACGTCACGTGATCAACGGACGCGAGGTCGCGATCAAGGTACTCCATCCGCAGCACGCGTCCGATAGCGGCGTCGCGGGGCGATTCCGCCGCGAGGCGCGGGCGCTCGGCCAGCTCAAGAACCCGCACACGATCACCGCCTACGACTTCGGCGAGGCGGCGGACGGCACGCTCTACATTGTCATGGAGCTCTTACAAGGCGAGAGCCTGTACGAGCAGTACCGCGCGCGCGGCGTGCTGCCGTGGCGGCGCGTCGTCGCGATCATGGGCTCGGTGTGCAGCGCGCTCGCCGAAGCGCACGCGCTCGGCATCGTCCACCGCGACCTCAAGCCGGCGAACATCCACCTCGAGAAGCGCGGCGGCGAGGAGGACTACGTCAAGGTGCTCGACTTCGGCATCGCGAAGATCCTCCACGGCACCGCCGCCGACACCGCGGGCCTCACCCACGCCGGCCAGGTGATCGGCACGTTCGACTACATGGCGCCCGAGCAGCTCGTCGGTGGCGAGATCGACGGCCGCAGCGACATCTTCACGCTCGGCGTCGTGATGTACGAGATGATCGGCGGCACGCTCCCGTTCGGCACCCACGCGACGCCCGCGGCGATGATCTCGGCGATCCTGGGCGGGCCGCCCGCGCCGCTGTCGTCGCACGCCGACATCCCCGGCGAGCTCGAGGCGATCGTGACACGCTGTCTGGCGTGGGAGCCCGACCGCCGGTTCCGCAGCGTGCTCGAGCTGTCGAACGAGCTCGCCGCGCTGCTCGTCAACGACGACGAGCAGACCAAGACGCAGGTCGCGCGCGCGCCGAGCTTCGCCGGCGAGGACCAGACCTGGCTCGACGAAACTCCCGCCCCGGTCGACCTGTTCACGACGCTGCCGGGCGTCGTACCGCCGAAGCGCCGCCGCTGACGTGGTATAGACGCCGCACCATGATCAAGCGTCCGAAGATCGCGATCGTCGGTGCCGGCGGCAACGTCGGCGCCTCTGTTGCTCAGTGGGCCGCGCAGAAGGAGCTCGGCGACCTGGTCCTCATCGATCTCAAGGCCGGACCGGCCGAGGGCCGCGCTTGGGACCTCACGCAGTGTGGCCCGTGGGAGGGCTTCAACAACACGAGCTTCGTCGCGACCGACAAGGCCGAGGCGATGGAGGGTGCGGATGTCGTCGTGATGACCGCCGGCGTGCCGCGCAAGCCGGACCAGTCGCGCGAGGAGCTCATCAACGTCAACGCCGGCATCGTCAAGGGCATCTGCACCGACATCAAGAAGCACGCGCCGAACGCGGTGCTCGTCGTCGTGTCGAACCCGCTCGACGCGATGGTGTTCGTCGCCAAGCAGGTCACCGGCTTCCCGCGCGAGCGCGTGATCGGCTCGGCCGGCGTGCTCGACAGCGCGCGCTTCCGGACCAACCTCGCGAAGGCCGCCGGTGTATCGGTCGAGGACGTCCAGGCGATCGTGCTCGGCGCGCATACCGACAAGGACATGGTGCCGATCCTCTCGACCGCGATGATCGGCAACGTGCCGGTCGGCAAGTTCCTGTCGGCCGACAAGCTGCAGGAAGTCGTCGAGAACACGAAGAAGGGCGGCGCGACGCTGACCAAGCTGATCGGCACGAGCGCGTGGCTCGCGCCGGGCGCCGGCACCTGCCTGATGGTCGAGGCGATCGTGAAGAACCAGGGCCGCGTGCTGCCGTGCTCGGTCGAGCTCAACGGCGAGTTCGGCGTCAAGGGCGCGTTCGTCGGCGTGCCGGTCAAGCTCAGCGCGAAGGGCGCCGAGCGCGTGATCGAATTCGAGCTGTCGGCGCAGGAGAAGGCGGCGTTCGAGCAGTCGGTGAAGGTGAACACCGACCTCATGAACATCGCGCGCGGCTTCCTCGTCTGATCGAGTTATGATGGCTCGATGTCGCGGGGCCGTCGTCGGGTCGTAGCTGCGTGCCTGGCGCTCGCCGGCTGCGACTCGGTGCTCCGGCTCGATGACATCCACACGATCGCGCCGAGCCCGCGCGCGCTCGTGTTCGACAACAGCTCGAGCGCGATCGACCTCGTCGACTTCCCGGTGCTGATCGCGCTCGATCCGACCAAGATCGCGTACCCCCAGGTCGTCGATCTGCAGCACGACCTGCGGTTTCACGACGAGGCGACCGACACCGACCTGCCGTTCGAGATCGAGCACTGGGATCCGACCGGCGAGTCCGACCTGTGGGTCAAGATCCCGGTGATCCACGCCGGCACGACGACCGAGCGCGTGCTGATGTTCTACGGGCCGAACACGCGCGGCAACTCGGCGCCCGACCAGGTGTGGACCGGCTACGACCTCGTGTTCCACGGCGACGCGATGGTCGACTCGACCGGCCACAGCACGCCGATCGCGCGCGCGACGACCGGCGCCGAGCCGGTGCCGGCGCCCGGCGCGATCGGCAACGCGATCCAGTTCGACGGTGGGGACGGCCAGGTCGTCGAGATGGTCGGCAGCGAGGCGCTGCTCGCGGGGTGGAACCAGTTCACGCTCGAGCTGTGGGTCCGCCTGGACTACACGCCCGATCCGTACAACCTCGGCATGACCGGCTCCTACGCGAACGAACCGTCGATCATCGACAAGCCGCTCGGCGCGGTGCAAGGCGGCCGGCTGCGCAACTCGACGCCCGACGTTGCCAGCCCGTTCATCCTGCAGACCGACTTCTTCTGGAACAACTCCACTCCGCTCCAGGGCGAGTACTTCTACGTACCGAACCAGGCGTGGTCGCAGATCACGTACGCGTACGACGGGCAGAGGCTGTGGCCGTACCGCGACGGCACCATCCTCGACTTCGACATCAACGACGCGCCGGTGTCGACCAGCACCGACACCACCAACACGCTCCTGCTCGGCGGCTACGGCCAGGGGGTGATCGGCGAGATCGACGAGGTGCGCGTGTCGCGCACCTATCGCGACGTCAACTGGGTGTTCGCGCAGTATCTAGCGATGACACGACACTTCGTGACGTTCCGCGATCCGTGATCACCAGCCGGTGCAGCTGACCGCCGGCTGCGTGCCGTTGTCGGTGCTCGCGAGCGTGCCGATCGCCGCCTGGTACACCGAGTAGCCGCCGACACCGGTCACCGGCTGCGGCACCAGCGTGCCGGTCGAGTCGGCGACCATCTGCGCGTCGCGGACCGCGGGGCACGTGAACGTCACCTGCGTCGGCGTCGGACCGACGACCGCGTTCGCGATCGCGTTGCCGACCGTGCACGCGACCCCGGTGTTGAGCTGGCCGCTCTTCTCGCACACGCGCAGCACCTGGGGCGCCGAGCTCGTCGCCTGGCACGACAGCGTCACGCTCTGGCCGCTCGTGCAGCCGTGCAGGAACGACGGGTTCTGCGCGAACCCGCAGTCGCGCAGCGGGCCGACCTCGCCGTGCGCGCACGCATCGTTGACGAAGCTGCCGTAGCTGGCCGGGCTGACCGTCGACGAGCCGGAGTTGTTCGCGTTCCAGCTCGACAGGAAGTTGCAGTTGATGCGCGACTCCGGGAGCCCGTTCTGCGGGTTGATGAACGACGTCGGCGTGTAGGTGTAGTTGCCGCTCGAGTCGAGCGCGTAGCTGCCCTCGCACAGGAACTGGTCGGGGTTCGCGGTGAACGACAGCGCCGACGACTTCTTGCCCGTGTAGGTGGTGACGTCGATCCACTGGCCGGGGATGCCCCAGTTGTACTCGTCGCCCCAGCCCCGGCTGATGCCCTGCAGATCGCACGTCGGGTGGACGTTGTTGAGCGGCGTGGTCTCGTCGTTGTGGTAGCGGTTCGTGTCCTCGAGGCAGAACGCGCGCTTCGCGCCCGGCAGGCCGGCGTAGTTGAACGTGCCGTAGTGGCTGAAGTGATAGTGGCCGTGGCACTGGCTGAACTCGAAGTCGTTCGCCTGCACGAACGGGTTGCTGGTGTCGGTCGGGCTGCCGACGGCGAGGTCGCCCATGCCGTTGTTCTGCAGGATCGCCGAGAACATCAGCACGCGGCGCCAGCCGAGCTGGCTGATCGTGTGCTCGCCGAGATCGCAGCCGCCCGCGCCGAAGAACTGCCAGCGGAACGCGTGCTCGTTCGTGATGCCGTCGGTGACGACCGACAGATCGGGCGCCGGCGGGGTGACCGCCGACGGCGTGACCGTGCCGACGCGCACCGCGGCCGCCCGCGTCGCGTCCCACGCTTGCCGCGTGAACACGAGGCCCGCGCTGATGCGACCGACCTGCTGGCCGAGCTCCGCGTTGCAGCTGTTGACGTTGTCGACCGAGACGTGACACGTGCTGCCCGGCGACGAGTTGCACGCGTCGTCGTAGAAGTAGTTGACGTTGTACTCGAACACGCTGTTCGGCGGGAACTCGTCCTCGTCCATGCACGAGTAGCCGGTGCGCTCGAACAGCAGCTCGGGGTCCGCGGGGAGCGTGAAGCCCTCGGTCCACGTGCCGCCGACCGTGCCGAGGTTCTGCTCGGAGATGCCGGGCGACGCCGCGTCGGTGAGGATGGTCGCCGAGAAGTGGTAGTTGACCATCACGAGGTCGTGGTTGCCGATCGACGTCCGGTACGGCGCGCTCGTGAGCGTCTCCTTCCACGTGCTGTCGGGCGGCATCGGCAGCGCGCCGTGGATGTTGCCCGTGTTCGACCAGTACGAGTTGTAGTACTGGGCGCGGAACACGAGGCGGTAGTCCACGGCGCGCTGCCGATGCCGCCCGACAGCACGTGGAAGGAGACGCTCACGAGCGCGCCGTACCGGACGTCGATCGGCAACCACGACCT